>JAKQYG010000253.1 GCA_023356515.1 Trichodesmium sp. MAG_R04
TATTTTTGAAGCAACTCATGGTACAGCTCCAAAACACGCAGGTTTAGATAGAGTAAATCCTGGTTCTTTAATTCTTTCTGGTGTGATGATGTTGGAATATATGGGTTGGCAAGAAGCTGCAGATTTTATTAAAAAAGGTCTTGAGGTTGCTATTTATAATGGTGAGGTAACTTATGATTTAGCAAGGTTAATGGAACCACCTATGCCAGCTTTGAAATGTTCTGAGTTTGCTGATGCAATTATCAAGCATTTTCAAGATTAAAATTACATAAAAACGAGGCACACAACAATAAGTCGTTTGAATGTACAAAAGCTTAGCAATGGTTGTTGAGCAGAAGGGGGAGTGGTGTGATGGGAAGTATTTTTCCCACTCTACGAACCTTATCTTGAGTTTTTCACTCAAACGATCATGAAAAAAATTTCTTTATCCATGTTAATTACTTAATTAATAATTGAAGTTTTACCCAAGTAGAGCATAAATATATGGTAATTAGCAGAGTTTTAAGTCTAGTTTGGATCCCCAATAAATTAACTATTTGTAGTCGAGATTAAAGCAAAGGCTGGTCAAATTTAATTTGATGGAATATTTTCCCGATTTTCAATTTCCTATTCCTTATTTTTATATGTCAAATTTTATTAAACAAGCAAAAATTGCTGCCCAACAATACAATTGGTCTTTAGCTAATTATTATTTACAGCAACTTATAATAGAGAATAGGTTAAATAAAACCGCTTCAAAATTTCAAAATAATAATGCTACTCTAGATGAGGTAATTTCTCTAGGAATAGAAGTTTTAAAAAATGGAGACTTTCAAGAAAAATGGGAAATTAATAAACTGTTTAAGCAAATTGGAAAACCAGCGATCTTTCCCTTAATTGCAATTCTTAAAGATCAAGAAATAGATCTAGAAGAACGTTGGTTTGCAACTAGGATATTGGCAGAATTTAACAGCCAAGAAGTTCTAGAAGCTATGGCAAACATAATTGTTAGTTCAGAGGCGGAAGATTTACAGGAAATAGCAGCAGAAACCTTAGCAAATGTTGGTGATTCAGCAGTTGATTTATTAATAGATTTATTGACAAAGCCAGAGTCAAGATTATTAGCAATTAAAGCTTTATCTAAAATCAACTCTATTAGCATAATTCCAGCATTATTAACTGTGGTAAAAGATGAAAATAATGAAGTGAGAAGAATAGCAATATCTGCTTTGAATAGTTATTATGACCCAAGCATTCCTATTGTATTAATTTCGGCTTTAAAAGATACAGTTGCAAAAGTTAGAAAAGCCGCAGTAATTGGTTTGGCTAGTTATGCTAATTTACATCAGGAATTAGGTTTGGTGAAGTTACTACAACCTTTACTATGGGATATAGATTCTGAAGTTTCTCAGCAAGCAGCGATCACCCTAGGAAAAATAGGTACTAATTCAGCAGCAACAGCTTTATGGGAACTGTTAAAAACTGCCACAGTGCCCGTTTTTTTAAAGATAGATGCAGTACGTGCTTTAGGCTGGATTGAAACTCAAGTATCCTTAGAATATTTGCAAAATTTACTGGGATATAATTACTTAGTTAAAGTTAATGATTGGGCACAAATCGTGAATGAAATTATCGTGGCATTGGGCAAGTTAGAAAAACTAGAATTAAAGCCCCAAGCAACAGATATTTTGATTGAATTTATTAACAGTCGTGGCCCTAATTTAGAAAATGTTTGTGTGAAAAAATCTTTAGCTTTAGCTCTGGGATATTTAGGAAATATTCATGCTTTAGAATATCTAATTCAATTATTAGAAGATAAGGATAATAGTGTCAGACTTCATTCTATAACAGCCATGAAACAATTAGATTCAGAAAAAGCATATCAAAAACTTATTTCTTTGTCTGAACAAGCAACTATCAACTCACAGTTAAAAACAGGAATAGCAACAGCTCTTGCAGAATGGAATAATTAAAAAAAAATCTGAATTATGATTAATGATGCAGCAAGAAATATATTAGTCGCGGGTGGGCCATCCTAAAAAAAAAGGACAGGTTGGTCAGCATAAGACTACTGCCAAAGTAGCAGCAGTGTGTGAGATGTCAACCCGTCGAGGGGCTAAGACTTGGCAGGAATACCCGTGGCTTTAGGCCGGGGAGGATTTCAAATGATGTACAAAGTAAATGGTGAAAATTTTGTAGGGCGGGCATCTTGCCCGCGTGGACATACCTCAAATAACCGAGAGTGCTGTAAGTATTAATATCTTTACTTAAGGGTTGGTCTGTCCACCCACACCCTCAGGGTTAAGCAAAGTAAATGTCACATTTAGTCATCCACAATTTGGGCCCATTCTGGGAATGAAGGAGGAAAGAAATTAATATCGTAGTCAGACTCCTCCCACTCATTCACCCATAATGGTAATACCCCTACCCCTTGCATGGGAGTTCTTGAGAATAACCTTTCCTTTGATTCAATAGTGTGAAATATCTGCTTGAGGGTATCTCCTAAATTAAGAGTTAAACTTAAGAGTTCGTCCAATTCGGGGTCAAGTCGCTTGACTCTTTGCTTTTCATCCTCAACCCACAATAGTTTCAAAGACTTTAGGGATCTGGGGCTAAGTTGACTGCGATAATAAACACGCTTAAGTTGGGCCACAGGCTCCAAACTTCTTTCTACCCTCCTAATTTGCTGTAACCGGAGAAAGTGCCACTCTGCCAAATTTTTTCGCTCTTCAGGAGGTATTTTCCCTTTGCTAGCAGAGTGTTGGAAGGCATATCTAGCACAACTACATCCAAGATTAGCTAACAAATGGATTAACTGCCTCTCTTTTGGTGTTGCTTGCCTTCTTTCTGCAGTTTTCGTAATAACTCTTTTTCTACGTGTAATAGTTGTTGTGTCCATTATTTTGGTCGATAATACTAATTGGAACAGATTAACTAGAATAATCGGAGGTAAAACTCTAGTTAGGAAAAAGGAGTTTTACCCAATTCTAGAACCAGCCGAATCTGGCTATAACTATCTCCAGCAATTTGTTTATGCTTTCGGTGCATTTTATTTGTTGGTATCTACTGGCTCTGAATTTCCATCTTCATCTTTTCCTTCGTAAGGCTGAGGTTTATCCCAATGGGCAGTTTGGGCCGGGCCAAGCGTTAAACCTTTGGAGGTAATTGATCCTAAAGCAATAATATTTTGTTTCATAGTAGTAGATGAACCCTGTTTATTATTTGGAATAAACAACTCAGACTCTTGCAAGCAGTAAAAAATGGGTTTTTGCAAAAGCCCTCTTGTATTCCAAAGAATTGGTCTGTAATTATATAAGAAGCATAGGCACAGTCTGATGGATTACAAAAACCGAAAATTAGGTGCTAGTAATCTTATTACTATATTCTCTTATATCTTTCCATTTGGGATGTGGAGAATAAGCCATTAGGTAGTTAAACCATCAGGTGACTAGTCCATCTAGGAGTTGTCTATCAGGGGTATCTACTTTGTATTTAACTATTCAGTGTGTATCTTTAAAATCTGTAGTTCTAAAATTGCTGTCTTAAATTATAGACAGCATTTTCTATCAGGCCAATTACTGATTGGAATACTTGAATTATTTTAGACCCAAGTATTTATGTAACTGGACAGATAGTCTGTAATTAGGATTTTCCTGAAGTAATTCTAAGACCAATGGTAAAGTAAAATGACGACTATACCATTCGGGTTGTAAAAAAACGGGAATTCTATTATTCCCTAATAATATTTTACTATAAAACTCTAATTCTTGACCAGTCTCTATTACTAATTTTACTTCTGAAGCACGGGTCCACATTAGCTCTAAAATTGGATATTTGGGACTAATGTGTTGTTTAGGACTAAGAGTGACCCAAGTTTTAGGGGAGATATTCTGCCAATAGCAACCGGAGGTTTCGATAGAAACTTGTCTACCGGTAGCTTCTATTCTGTTTACTAAGGCTGGTAATTGTTTATGAATAAAAGGTTCACCACCAGAAATAACAACTCTAGAAGAAAATAACTCATTAATTAACTCATCAAAAGTTTTAAGTTGACGAGGTAAACTAATGCCTCCATTAGCATAACCAGTATCACAATAATGACAACCTACTGGACAACCTGCAAGACGAATAAAATCTACTGGTGCACCTGCCCAATAACCTTCTCCTTGAATAGTTTTTTGAAATGTTTCATGGATAGGAATGATTAAATTTTCTGTCATTTTTAAGGTTTTAGGAAATAGGGAATAGGCAATAATAGAGTAGTTAGGGGATGATAGTTTGGAGGGAACAAGCAAACAAGATTTATTCCTAATACCATTTCTCCATGAAGTTGCTCTTAATAAAAGATAACAACTATCAGTAAAATTCAGTAACATCCAAGTCTGGGTCAGAATGTTAAGAATTATTAAGCGCATTGTTACAGAGAAATGGTATAAATATAGCAATCCCATTTTATTTATATCACCTACCCTGAGTATTACAAAAAGTAGTATAAAATATAAGTCAAAAGTAAGAAGAGAATTTATAGTGGTCAATAGGGGTAAAGGATTTAGCAAGTATTTATACTTAATATTTCACTGAGGATAAGAATTTTATAATAATTTTTCATGTTACAATTTGAATTATGAATGTGGAATATAAGTTTTAATTAACCCTCTATCTTCATTCCTAATTTTAATAAATTACAGGTTGAAGTTTTTTCTTTTCAGTTATTAATTTCCTTGGCACTATAATTGCTAAAGCTAGAGGAACTAATTGAAAATGAGCTGGAGTATAAGTAACAATTTCTCCATCTGTATTAATAGGACGAGGTTTCCGAGTATACACATTAATTACAGAAGCAGATAGATAACGAAAACCAAAACTTTCTTGATATTTTCCTTGCCATATAGAAGGTAATACACCAGTAAATTGCCAACAATATTTTACTTCTAAGCTGTATAAATCTAGCCTTTGATCATCAATTTTAGCATCGTGAGCGATGGTCATTCCACCTCCATAATGCCTGCCATTTCCTACAGCAACTTGCAAAGTTTTGACTATCTTTGATTCACCATTACAACTAATTTCTGCTGTAAAAGGGCGACTTTGTAAAATAATTTTGCTGGCAGTAATAGCATAAGCTAATACACCCCACTTAAGCTTTGCTTCTTTTGTTAAATTATTAGTAATGTCTACACTTAATCCAATACTAGCAACATTGAAAAAATGTTTACCATTAACTAAACCTAAATCTATATAACGTTTTTTACCGGTAGCAATAACTTGACAAGCCTCAAATAAAGAAATAGGAATTCCTAAAGTTCGAGCTAAATCATTAGCTGTTCCTAATGGTAAAATTCCCAAAGGTAAACCTGTTTCAACCAGGGCATCTACAGCTAAATTTAATGTGCCATCTCCTCCAGCAATAATTACCATATTTACCTGGTTTTTATAGTTTTGAATAAAATGGCTGGAATCCTGGGGAGATTCAATTTTTTTTTTGATAATTTCTATACCAAAATTTTCTTGTAAATAAGTTAAGGCTAAATGTAGATTATTTTTAACCTTTCTAGCACGAGGATTTACCAGTAAAAGAGCTTTTTTTGATCTTAGTTTATTTTGGTTCATAAAGAAAGTTAAAAGTTAAAATTCAAAATTTAAAAGTAAGAAAAAAGAAAAATTTTCCTTTAAGCAAACTTTTTCTTTTTAAGAAGAGGTAATTATTAATTATTTAATTTATTACTCTCTCAAACAATCTAAATTCATCAAACTTTACGACTTGAGAATTAGGCTTTCTTGTATCAAAATAGTAACTACTAACTATCCCTGTTTCTGTCTCAAAAATACTAAAAGCTGTAATATCATTGCTAGCAATAAAAGGTTGAGGTTTACCATTTTCATCTAACAAAGGAGCAATGGTTGGAATTATCGGTTCTAAACCATTAGGATTACCAACTTCAGCATATTTTTCCTGATAATTTAGAGGAACATTACGCTTTGTCTCTCCCAGATAAGCCCCATAGCTATTACCCACATTTGATGTTTCTAGAAAGTGCATTCCACCTGGACTAATGAAGCGATTCCAAAGATGAGAATGCCCATAAAATACTAACTGGACACCAGCAGTTTCTAATAATGGTAAAACATCTCGAATAATATAGTCATTTTGTTGGGGATATTCATAACGAATCATGGTGATTTTGCCATTTTTATCTCGGTCAATATATTGTATGGGCTGAGTATAGGC
>JAKQYG010000254.1 GCA_023356515.1 Trichodesmium sp. MAG_R04
GAAATATTAGACATAAATTGATTGATATATTTAAAATTTCATGATGGTTAAATATTAATAGTATATCAATTTCCTCTCACGGGGTGACAAGTAAGCTTAATGGTAGATATAGTAATAATTAGATAGATTATTTATCTAGCCACTTTTTAGAATTGGGATGAGGAGAATTTTTTCAAATATTTTGTGGATGGTTTTGTCAATGATAGATTTTAGGTTAAACTATGATTCAGAATTGATTAAAAATTTTCATTGATGCTAATGTTTCCTGACTTTTTGCCAAAATTAACTGCAAGTCTTACTGAATCTACATCTATTGCTTTTGCTCAAAATATTAAGTCTCAATCAATTTTCACCCCTCTGACTTCTCAAGCAATTAATACAACTTTTTTATCCAAAGGTAAGGGTAGTATTCCAATTTTATTACTGCATGGTTTTGATAGTTCTATTTTTGAATTTCGTCGCCTTTTAGGATTACTTGCTACTCAACATGAAACTTGGGCAGTGGATTTATTGGGGTTTGGGTTTACGGATAGATTACCTAATCTAAAAGTTAATCCAGAAGCGATCGCTACTCATCTTTATTACTTCTGGAAAAGTTTAATTAATCAACCTGTGATTTTGGTGGGTGCTTCTATGGGAGGTGCTGTTGCTATTGATTTTACTATTACTTATCCAGAGGTTGTGAAAAAGCTGGTATTAATTGATAGTGCTGGAATAAAAAATAATCCGATTATTAGTAAGTTTATATTTCCTCCAATTGACTATTTGGCTACAGAATTTTTACGTCGTCCTCAGGTCCGAGATAATATTATTCGTAGTGCTTATTTTGATAAAAGTTTTGCTAGTTTAGATGCTAATATTTGTGCTAGATTACATCTAGAAATGCCTGGTTGGAATCAAGCTTTAATTTCTTTTACTAAAAGTGGTGGGTATGGTAATTGTCAACAAAAGTTACATTTAATTCAGCAGCAAACTTTGATTTTGTGGGGAGAAAATGATAATATATTGGGTACTGGTGATGCTGATAAGTTTGAGAGGGCGATCGCTAATTCTCAACTGATTTGGATTTCTAGTTGCGGTCATGTTCCTCACTTGGAAAAATCTCAACTTACTGCTAATTATATTCTTGATTTGTAAACATTTGATGATACAGCAAATTCCAAGTATACAAAGCACAGGTATTAAAAATTAAATGTTCTCAGTGCAGGCATCTTGCCCGCTGTAGGTGTAACTCATCAAGGTGAAATCCTTATTAGCCTCAACATTTTGAAATCATATATACTTCTAGTTATAAGAAAACTTTCTCAACTCGTACTCATGTTTGTCCTAGCCGTCATGTCGAAATATGCCGTGACACTAACGCAGCACGAAACACCTTAATTCGCGGATTAGAAATAATAGGTATTGAGCGCAATTAAGGTACTGAAGGTAATTCAGAAACCTCCTAGCAATAGGAAACGCTTTGGGAAATAAGGCCTGTGCTAATGATGGGAACTCGATTTAGTAAGCTGTGTCAATGAACAAAGAATCACTTTTTCTGAGAATCCCAGTGCCTTTAGGTCGGGAGGTATGTCAACCCCGAACAAGGTAAATAAAGATAATTTTTATACTACAAAGATCAATGAAAATTTTTCCGTTTATTGGCAACTTTTTTATGTTGTTTGCCTACTTACTTAACAGCTTTTAACCGATAGTCCTTCAGCGTCAGATTTGAAGGCCCATTTAATATTAACAACTAAGTACAGGAAACCATAATAATATGGTCAATCAATGGGACATTGGGTCTCATTGATTGACCGTCGATTCATCTCACACCATAATCTTTGATTTAACGTGAGGCTCCTCGACCATTTAGCTAAAAATTTTACTCCTACTTAATTTTTTCTATTATGAACTTCTAAGTTTTTAGCTTTGTGGACTATCGTTAGTTTGAATGTACAAAATGATTAAGAAAACGGCTGGCACAAATATGAACAAAATAGTTGCCACAAACCCTAAATTATTAACTTCCATGATTACCGACCTTGAATTTAAACACCATAGGATAACAATATCATTATTTGCGTTTTGGTTTTGTTTTAACAACTACAGGACCATTAACGAGGGTCTGACAAGCTAATCTATAATTGGGAGGCCTCTTTTTCAACTTTTTTTCTTCCACTGGAGTACGGGGTGAAAGATTATCACTACCTTCAGTAATTTTTACTATACAAGAACCACATTGTCCATAGCCACCACAATTCATCATTTTGGCTGCAAAGGTATAAATGTCAATGCGATTTTCTAGGGCTTTGAGCCTTAAGTTGGCTCCATTGGCAGCAATTACTTCCTTATTTTCGTTTTCAAACTTAATATTGGCCATAATTTAGTTATTAATTTATCGTAAATTTATGAAAAGTATGTTAACTAATATTAAGGATTTTAGCTTACTGCCCTAATTTATACAAACTTATCTTTCCATCTTAAAATTTTGTAAAACAAAATGTAGTATATAATTGTAAGTCAAAAGTCACGGATTCAATGGATTTAGTGTCTTTCCATATCTTCCCATATTCTCGAGTAAATTTTATCATACCTAACCAAACTACATATTTCGATACTACTTTTAATGTTATGGGTTAGCCTGGGGAATGCCAATTCTTCGTTTAAGGATTATCTGACAAATTCCTATTAGGAAGATTACTCACAGATCTTTGCAATTCTGATAAAGAGCGATTATAATCAATAACTGCCGTTAAAAAATTATTCTCAGCCCTAGTCAAATCTGTTTCCTGCTGAATAACTTCTAACTGAGTTCCCACACCTGCTTGAAATCGTAATCTCGCCAAACGTAAAGCTTCCTTCGCCTGTTCCACACCCAACTCAGCGGTTGAAATATTTTCAAAGCTAGCTTCCAAACTAAAGAAAGCTTCCTCAACTTCCCGGCGAATTTGATTTCTAAGTTCCTCAAACCTTGTTTCTGCAATCTCCCCATCTAGTAGACTTTGTCTAGCAGCAGCCTTTGCTGCACCACCATCAAAGAAATTCCATCTGAACCTTAATCCCATTGTATAACCATCAGCCCAACCCCTAGTTGCTTGCCAACTTTCGTCCTCAGTTACTAATCCGGATACATTGTAGGTAGCAAATAAATTCAAGTTTGGTCTAACTGATGCAAGAGCTAGTTTACGCTGCTCATCACTTAAATCTCTTTGCACTAACTGCTGTTCTAACTCGGCTCGGTTCTGAAAAGCTGCCACAATTGTTTCATCCAAAGATAGAAGCCAAGACCCCACTGGTTCAATTGGATCGGCAGCAGTCAAATTTATCAACTCATTAGCACTTAATATTTCTGCCAAACGACGTTGGGCAGTACGTTGATCTCGAAGCGAATTTGTCAGGTTTTGTTGTTCATTAGATAATGTTACTTGAGCTTGCAATACATCAAATCTAGTTCCTACTCCTGCTCTTTCCAAAGCTTCCGCATCTTCAAAACTTTTGCGAGCATTTCTAACGGCAGCTTCTCCAATTCTCACTCGTCCATCTGCTTGTTGCAAATTATAGTAATTGTTTGATACATCCAAACGCAATCTCTCTGAAATCCTCTCTAGCTCTAATTCTCGTAAATGCATTTGTTCCTTAGCAATTCCAATCCTAGAAGAACGAGCTTTACCAAGACCAAGGTCATAATCAAATCGAAATATATTATCAAAAGTTGTGAGAAAGAAATTTGGAGTCACCTCAGTTCTCGTATTTCCTGTTACCCTAGCTAACCGTCGGTCACGGTTGACTCGTAAATCACCATTAGCACTTTCAGTACGTTGGATAGTTGATTCAAAAGTTAAACTAGGCCATAAAGTGGCTTGAGCTTCTCGTAAACCAGCTCTACTTCTTTCAACTTCTAGTTGAGAAATTTGGATTTCTGGACTATTGCGTCGGGCTAAATCAATAGCTTGGTCCAAAGTAATTGGTATTGTTTCTTTTATTTGTACTTGATCAGGAGTAGTAGGAAAGTATAGTGGATTGGAATTGGGTTCTATTTGAGAAGGAGGATTTGTTTGTAAGGTTCCGTTTGGTACTGGTGGAGGAAAACTTTCACTATTTTTTTGAGCAATAATCAAGCTACTATTATTTGATAAATGTTTTTGATTCTCAATCCTAGCTAAATTAGGAACAGTATTCATAGTTGAATTGGGATTGATATTTGTCATTACCTGAACAGAATTTTGCTGTTTTGAAGTATTGCCAAAACTCCGTGGACCCTGAATAGTTGATACTAGACTTTGATTGGTTCTAGCCGGTAATATAATTGGATAATTGTTACGTTTTTGCGGATTATTTAGTGCGGATGCCTGGGTTTCAATCTCTGATAAATCATTTATTGTTACCATTGCAGGAGCCTGATTTATATTGGTCATCACTTGGTAAGAATTTCCTAGGATTGGATTCTTTTGAGATTTTGTTTTGAGATTAAGATTATTAGTTTTGTTTTGTTGATTCTGATTTTCTAGTGTTGATGAACTTAGATTTTTCTGACTTTTTGCTATTTCAATTTGAGAGTTTTCTATTTTTGGGTTTGACTTTAGCAAGTCTAATAAAAATCTATTTGATTTGCCCAGAGAATCTACATTTTTTGACTCTAAGTTAACTTTTTCTGTTTCTTTATTTAAGAAGGTAGTTGACTGTTTAAAATTTGTTTCTACAGGAGGATTATTTTTTTTTTCTACATCAAAATTTCTTGAATTTGAATTTAGCAATTTTAATGAAATTATATTGAATTTGCCCAGAGAAGCTACATTTTTTGACTCTATACTAATTTTTTTACTTTTGTTAGTTACAAAACTATGATTAATATTTTGTTTAAACTGTAATTCTGAAGGAGATATATTTTCTCCTTTTATAGGAAACTTTAATTCTGCTAATGACCTACTTTTATTTTTGTATATATCTTCAAAATTTTTTAATGTAGAAATTATCTCTTTATTAGGGTTTAATTCAAGTAATTGTTTATTGATATTGACTTCTGAGTTTCTTTTTGATGAGACTTTTGTACCTGAAAAATTTGATTTGAACTTTTCTCGTAAACTACCTTGAGGTCTTAGTTGAGTAACTTTCTCCAAAGAGCCAATATCTAACTTTAATCTTTGAGGTTTTTTAATCTCAACAGATTGTATTTTGACCTTTTCTATATCTAAAATCGAATTTTCAGGAGTACCACTTTGGGGTTCTATAGGTAGTGGGGCTGAAAACCCCTGGCCTGAATTTGCAATAACTGCTCCAATTACTCCTACTGCCACAATATTATGAAAAACACTCATTAATTTTTTTATTAGTTTCCAAGTCCAACAAATATTTTGATATTCTTCCGACGTTACTGATTATATAAGGTTTTCACCTTAATTTTAAGCATATTTTTTCCTAAAGTCTCGTTATCTTGCTTCCTATCCATTTCCAGACAATTAGCTATAATCACTGCCTGAGCTTTATTTAGTAGATTATTTATACATAAAATCTCTCTTAAATGTATTTCAACTTGGCATAAAATTTAGTTACGGCCAGAAGTTAACTTTTGACTTTTAAATGCTGACTTTTACCGAAAAATTGGGTTTAAGGCCTCGCCCTTCTAGGGCGACTTTTTAGTTGATTTTTTTTTCACAGGTTATGTCCTTGTTGCTTTTTAGTTCACAAGAAATATATTAGTCGCGGGTGGGCATACCGAGACAAAAAACGGACAGAATGGCCAGCATAAGACTACCGCCAAAGTAGCAGCAACTTGCAAGATGTCAACCCACCGAGGGGCTACGGCTCAGTAGGAAACCCGGTGCCTGTAGGCCGGGGAGGATGTCAATATAGCATCGCTGCTTCTTGAGGATAACTTAATTCCTCTATCGGAGCTGGTGCTACGAGGTCACCTGGTAAAAATATACGAGCGCTGACTGCTACCATAGCAATTAAAAATATGATTACCACAATAAATGGAGCAATATATTGACGAAAAATTTGCATAGTTGTTTTTGAGTATTTAAAGTTAAATTTACTGTAGGAGAATTTCACAGAACTTCCTTGAACTTTTTACTGCCCAGCAAAGATAAGTCGAAAATTTTACCTATGCCAAGACCAGGCTTAGATGATGAGGATTTGTTATAAATGACTTATCTTTGCTGGGCAGTAAAAAGTTCAAGGAAGTTC
>JAKQYG010000255.1 GCA_023356515.1 Trichodesmium sp. MAG_R04
ATTTACATATCAAGCTCAAGCAAGAGACACTTTTATTGTTACTTATCCTAAATGTGGAACAACTTGGACTCAACATATTGTTTGGATGCTATCCCATGATGGAAAACCATTACCTTTAGACAAAAGTATTAATTTAGAAGTTCCTCATCTGGAAGAGGTGGGAAGTTATTTTGTGAAAGATTTATCTGAACCTCGTTTTATCAAAACCCATTTAACTTATGATTTAAATCCCTATAATTCTGATTCAAAATATATTTATATAGCTCGTAATCCTTTCGACTGTGCTGTTTCTTTTTATTATCATACTCAAGGATTTATCAAACATTATAATTTTGCTAAGGGTACATTTGATGATTTTTTTGAATGTTTTATTAATGGAGAAGTAGATTGGGGAGATTACTTCGATCATTTACTTGGTTGGGTACAGTATAAAAACAATGACAATGTTCTTTTTTTAACCTATGAATCTATGAAAAATAACCCGAGAATAAATATTATTGCTATAGCAAAATTTTTAGGTGATAATTATGTAGAAAAAGTAAAAAATACACAAATTCTAGAAAGTATTCTTCACCATACAAGTTTTACTAGCATGAGTAAAAACCAAAGTCGTTGGTCTAGTCCACGTCCTCCTAATATGACTCCATTTATTCGTCAAGGAAAAGTGGGAGGTTGGAAGTCACTTTTCTCAGTTTCCCAAACTCAGAGATTAAGTCAAAAGTTGAGGATAAGAACTGCTGGTACTGAAGCTGAAAATTTATGGCAAATTCCTGAATAGTTTTGATTTTTATTCACAGAAAAGTAACAGATGAGAAGTCGTATTTTTCTGTTTCTCAAGCTCAGAGATTAACTAAAAAATTGATATCATACGAAGGGTAATAAAATATTTTTTACAAACCCTAGAGATATTGCATGTAAAAGAAAGGGACGCTGGAGTGTTGGACAATTCTTCACCCACAAACAGTCAAATTGTTGAAGGTTCCACAAATGGACATGAGCATGGACAATAGGAAAATTGGGTATAGTTACTTTAGGGAACAATCTATTTCGAGTTAGCTAGTTTAAGTATCATATCAATCAAACTACCAGCGATCGCTCAGTAACATTTGCTTTAATAATATAGTCATAAAATCTAGTAGTGGGGAATACAAAATCCGGATATAAAAGCAGGCTTGTCCTATCGCCCAATCCTTCTGAATTTGAAAAAACACCCTTTCACACTTGGCACATCTTATATTATACTCAATTTTGCCTATATAGTCAATCCAGTAAGTTTCAACAGAAGAATTTAAAATCAATATATGTTAATAATCTAATTCTCAAATCAATATGCTAATAGTCCAAAAATACGGTGGCACATCAGTAGGGTCTGTGGAAAGGATTAAAGCAGTGGCCAAACGCATTGCTAAAACAGCCAGCGATCGCTCAGTAATAGTAGTCGTATCAGCGATGGGAAAAACCACAGATGCCTTAGTCAAACTAGCAAACGAAATCTCTCCCGACCCCTGTCGTCGAGAAATGGATATGCTACTATCCACAGGGGAACAAGTTACCATTGCTCTGATGAGCATGGCCTTACAAGAGTTGGGAGTACCAGCTATTTCCCTCACCGGAGCCCAGGTAGGAATAGTCACAGAAGCTGAACATTCCCGCGCTCGTATTTTACATATTCAAACCGAACGTATAGAGGAACACCTGCAACTAGGAGAAGTTATAGTTGTTGCAGGTTTCCAAGGTATCAGTCAGACTCGCCACCAGGAAATCACAACATTAGGTAGAGGCGGTTCGGATACTTCCGCAGTCGCTTTAGCAGCAGCACTCCAAGCAGAAAGATGCGAAATATATACAGACGTACCCGGAATTCTCACAACCGACCCCCGCATAGTACCCGAAGCACAGTTAATGTCAAAAATTAGCTGTGATGAAATGTTGGAGTTGGCAAGTCTAGGAGCAAAAGTGTTGCATCCTAGGGCCGTTGAAATTGCTAGAAATTATGGAATGCCATTAGTAGTCTTATCCAGTTGGAGCGATGCGCCTGGTACTCGTATAGTTTCCGCAATACCCAAACGTCCTGCCTTGCAAGATTTAGAATTAACCAAATCTGTAGATGCTATAGAATATGACACCAACCAAGCTGGAATTTCTATGTTGCGCGTTCCCGATCGCCCTGGTGTGGCAGCCAAATTATTTTCTGGTATTGCCGTACAGAATATAGATGTAGATTTGATTATTCAGTCTATTCACGAAAGCGATACTAATGATATTGCCTTTACTGTCAGGAAAGATTGCTGGAAACAAGCAGCAGCAGTAGCGGATGCTATACTGCCTGCTTTAGGAAAAAATTCTGACCCCAGTTTGGGCGAACCAGAAGTCCAAACAGAAGAGCGAACTATTGCCAAAGTTAGTCTTGTGGGTGCAGGTATGATCGGACGACCACGAGTAGCAACCAAAATGTTTGAAACTTTGGCAGCAGTAGGAGTAAATATCGTAATGATTTCTACTTCAGAAGTTAAAGTCAGTTGTGTAATAGATACAGAAGACTGTGAAAAAGCAGTTAATTCTTTGTGTCAAACATTTGCTGTGGATGTTGCAGATATTTCCAGTAGCTTTGCTGCTCCGGAGCCAGAAGAAGTTCTCTCTCCAGTCCGAGGGGTTGCTTTAGATCTGAAGCAAGCAAGACTAGCAGTACGTCAAGTTCCCGATCGCTCAGGAATGGCAGCCAAAATATTTGGTTTGTTGGCGCAGCAGAATATTAGTATAGATATGATTATTCAATCCCAGCGTTGTCATAGTGTGGATGGAGTTTTGACTCGTGATATTGCTTTTACTGTATCTCAAGCAGAGGGAGAAACTGCATATCAAACTTTGGCAGATGCAGCACTTGAATTCGGTTGGGGAAAAGTGGTATTAGAGAATGCCATTGCCAAAGTAAGTGTAGTCGGTTCTGGGATGATTTCTCATCCAGGGGTGGCAGCACAGATGTTTGAGGCGTTGGCAGCAAGTCAAATCAATATTTTAATGATTGCTACTTCGGAAATTAAAATTAGTTGTGTGGTAGAAGAAGAGAATGGAGTGAAAGCATTGCAAGTTATTCACAAGGCTTTTGGTTTGTCTGGTAATGAGGTGTTTAAAGTTCCAGCTTGAGATTACATAATTACACAAAAAAGGTTGGTAAATATTAAATATAACAAATTTTCTCAAAATTAGAATTATAGATTAATTAAGATTTTCCTGCCTTATACCCAACATATTGAAAGCCTTGCTTGATCATAACTATGAAGTTTGCAAGTAAAAATACATATTACAGAAACTATTGATAGTTATAGCAGTCGAAGTATAGCACTACGGATAAGTAAGAAGTTAGAAGTAATCTCTGACTGATTCAGCATTTAGTAATGTCCTAACTTTTGCTTCGACTGCTATATTAACAATAACAGAGACTTGTAAATCCACCTTCTTCCTTAAAAATGCTCTTGTAGTATATTTGATACTAAATCCAGGTATAAAAGTCTGCTTGTCCCATCGCCTAATCCGTTATTTAGTAAAGGCTGTAACTTTAAAAAATATCCTCTCACTAAGACGGATTTTGTATGAAGTGCGTAATGTAGGCCTTAACTTTTCTGTCATGGCCAGCACGAAATCCTAACTTTTTAAGCTTCAATAACCAAAAAGCTGGTACTATTTGCTACCCATAGCGGTTCAGAGAACCATCACTTATCTCCCTATTCCCTCTAAAAAACACATCCTTTTAATGCATTCTTAAATTCTTTAGCAGTTTTAAAATAAATTTCTGGCTCATCAATTAATGCTAAATCAATTACTTCTGCCAATGATTGAGGAATATAAATATTTCTTTGTCTAATTGGCACAGGTTTAGTTTGTAATACAGTTAAAATTGGATCTTTCTCAGTAAAATCACGGGGATATACACCAGTTAACATATTATATAAAGTCGCTGCCATTGCCCAAACATCTACTTCCGGTTTTAAATATTTAAAATCAATCATTTGCTGCCTGGGCATAAAAGGAAAATTTACTCGTTTGTTTCCCGTGATTGTTTGCCCACTTAAACCAGCTAAATCAAAAGCTTTTGCTATTCCATAATCTGCTATTTTTACCACTGTTGAACTATTTATATTACTCAGAAAAATATTAGCTGGTTTAATATGCCGATGAACTAAACCTTTCCCTGCACCAAAACTACCATCAGCTTTTTTAACAAAAGGAATTTCTGCATTATGAGCGTATTCTAAACCATCTAAAGCTTGTATAGTAGTTCTTACTGCCATAGTAATAGATAATCGATAACCACAACGTTTCAACAAATTCAAAATACTATCACCATTACAATATTCTAAAGTCAAAAAAAATTGTTTATCGCTATAACTATAATCCTTCATTCTCACAATATTCTTATGATCTAAAGCTTTATAATTTTCTATTTCTGTTAAAAAACGATTTATAGCCTGAGAATGGGTAGGAACTTCTGGCAACATTGTTTTTAACACTATTAATTCTTGAGTAGAATTATTTCTTACTAAATAAACTTTTCCAAAACTGCCTTTACCTAGTGATTTTATGGTTCTATGACCGGGAATTTGGATGGTATTATTACTTTCTAATTGTGCCGAATTAACTAATATTTTATTATTTTTTATATGAGAAGTTTTGGGTATAGGAACTATTTCTAGAAACATCTTTTTCTTGAATTCAAGACTTAACTTAAAAATCGTTTTACCTAATTGAATTTTGTCTCCTGATTTTAAATCATATTCAGGAAAATTCATTTTTTCTGTAGCTTCAGAGGTATGCTTTGGTTGACTTTGCCCAATTCTTTTACCATTAATATAAGTTCCATTTGTACTGCCAAAATCACGTACTCGTACATACGGAGGATTAATATCAAGTATGCAATGATAACGAGAAATAGTACGATGTTGTTCATCACTTGGTAGCCTTAGGTGACAGTTTTGATGACGACCGATAATACAAATGCTTCTTTCTTCAAATATAAATTCTTTGTCGATGAGGCTTCCTTGGATAATAGTCAGTTTGACTTGAACAGACATAATGAGACTTACACAAAATAGAAGTAAAAAATAAGTTTAAATTATAGATAGGTAGATGCTTTGACATCAAAAAGGCATAAATTATTAATTACCAATGATTCTAGCCATTTTTAGGTAATTAATGTAACTGTTTCATAAAACTGATATAAAACGTCATAATCAATAACATTATGAGGAACCATGCAAAAATTAAGGTGTACAAATTGTATTGTAGTGGAACCATTCATTTTTTTTATACCTTGTTTCCTAACTTTTTGGTCTCCTTTTTACCATAGTCAATGGTACTGCAATATG
Organism: Trichodesmium sp. MAG_R04; assembly: GCA_023356515.1. Classification (GTDB taxonomy): domain Bacteria; phylum Cyanobacteriota; class Cyanobacteriia; order Cyanobacteriales; family Microcoleaceae; genus Trichodesmium. Next base: position 5,364 of record JAKQYG010000255.1, read on the forward strand.
AGAATCCCAATATCTAAAAAGCAACTGCGTGTGCGTAGGCCACACTAAGAATTAGAGCCTTTGTGTAAGTCCTAGTAGTATCAAAAATAACTTAACTTTTGCTCAATATTAGGTCGTGTATTCGGCGTTAATCTTTACATAGTCATAACTAAGGTCGCATCCCCAAGCCTTCCCATTACCAATACGGTCCCCAACTTTGATAGTAATTAATACAGTATCATCCTTGAGATATTCTCCAACTGCTCTCTGCTTCAAATATTCCCTAGCAGCAGCTTGATCAAAATCTAAAGGTTGCCCATTATCCATTAGCAAAAAGTCTCCTAACTTTACTTGTAAATCTTCCTGTTCAAACATCACTCCGGCACGACCCACCGCAGCAGCTATTCTTCCCCAATTAGGGTCACGACCAAAAATAGCTGATTTTACGAGAGAAGACCCCGCAATAGTTTGGGCAATTTTATTAGCAGATACTTCATCAGATGTTCCAGTAACTTGAACTTCTATCAGACAAGTTGCCCCCTCGCCATCGCGAGCGATCGCTTTAGCCAAATAAATACAAACTTCTGTTAACATTGCCTCCAACTTTTCTGTCTCTGCTCCCATATTAGTAATAGCAGATGCGCGAGACTGGCCGTTTGCCAAAGCAATAACTGTATCATTAGTACTGGTATCTCCATCAACAGTAATTTGATTGAAACTGCGATTAACTGCTCTAGTTAACATCTCTTGCCATAATTGAGGAGAAACTGCTGCATCACAGGTCACAAATGACAGCATTGTTGCCATATTTGGA
>JAKQYG010000256.1 GCA_023356515.1 Trichodesmium sp. MAG_R04
AAAAAAAGGTAAAATTTTTTTTGGACAAAAATTAAAATAAGATTTCTATAGATTCATAATCATAATTTAAAAAAACAACGAAACTTATGGTAGATTCTCTCAAAAAACAAACCTTTACTGACCTGCGTTCAGGTGTTAAAGTTCCTGCAAAGGAAACTATCCTCACACCCCGATTCTATACAACAGATTTTGATGAGATGGCTAAAATGGATATCTCTGTGAATGAGGATGAATTAATGGCTATTTTGGAAGAATTCCGTGCAGATTATAATCGCTATCATTTTGTTAGGGATGATGAATTTGCTCAATCTTGGGAGCATATAGATGGGAAGACTCGTCGTTTATTTGTTGAGTTCCTAGAACGTTCTTGTACTGCTGAATTTTCTGGTTTTTTACTTTATAAAGAATTAGGTCGTCGCCTCAAAGATAAAAGCCCTGTTTTGGCTGAATGTTTCACTTTAATGTCGCGAGATGAAGCTCGTCATGCAGGTTTTTTGAACAAGGCAATGTCGGATTTTAATTTGTCTTTGGATTTAGGGTTTTTGACTAAAAGTCGTAAGTATACTTTCTTTAAACCAAAGTTTATTTTTTACGCTACTTATTTATCAGAAAAAATTGGTTATTGGCGTTATATTACTATTTATCGTCATCTAGAAACTCACCCAGAAGATAGAATTTATCCTATTTTCCGTTTCTTTGAAAATTGGTGTCAGGATGAAAATCGTCATGGGGATTTCTTTGATGCTATTATGAGGGCTAACCCAGAATTTCTGAATGATTGGCAGGCAAAGTTGTGGTGCAGGTTTTTCTTGCTTTCTGTTTTTGCTACTATGTATTTGAATGATGTTCAACGGGCTGATTTTTATGCTTCTATTGGTTTGAATGCTCGTGATTATGATAAGCATGTGATTGACAAGACTAATGAAACTTCGGGGCGAGTTTTTCCAGTGATTTTGGATGTGGAAGATCCTGAGTTTTATGAAAGACTGGAAGTTTGCGTGAAGAATAATGAGAAGTTAACAGTGATCGCTAATTCTAATCAGCTAGGTTTTGTGAAGTTTTTCCAGAAGTTACCTCTGTATATTTCTAATGGTTGGCAATTTTTGAAGTTGTATTTAATGAAGCCAATTGAAACTGCTACTATGCAAAGTTCTATTCGTTAAGAAAGTAATTAATTTGTGGATTTGGATAGCCTTGTTTGATACAAGGCAATTTATTTTTTATTGAGTAAAAGCAATCTCTACAGTCATAAAGCAGATTTACGAAAGCTATAAATCCACCTTTTTAAGCAGGGCTTTTTCATTCTCTAAAATTAGTAGTCAATTTTTGGAGAAAAGTTATGTTTTTTCCTCCCTAATATTGCTCAATTCTAATTTAATTGACTCTGATTTTTCCGGAAAATAACTTTCTCCATTTTTTGATCTTAAAAACTTAAGCTTAAGCTGATGCTTTTTAAAAAACATTCATAATTATTGTGTACAAAAGTGAAATATTTCGATCTGCTTGTAGTTCTCTTATCTTTGATTTATCTTCATTAAGAATCACATCTTTTACCCAATGTACTTGATTTTCTATTAACTAATGTCCTCTAATTTTTGCTGCAAATTTTTTTGATGGTAATACTTTGCTACTACTTTACTACTAATATAATACAAAGTTTCTTCAGACTTTTTATTTCCCCTTAGTTCTGTTCTCTCTACCAAGATATTGCTTTGAATATGAGGATAATTTTTATGTTTAATCTTTTCGGCTTTAAATACACTAATTTTTCTCTTGATTTGGCGTCCATGACTTTTGTCTATTTCTTGATATCTACTGATAGGCTCTTCTACTTTTGCTAAGTCTTTTAAGCGATTAAATAACTTGATTTGGTTGGCTTTTACTGTAATTAAATAATCATTTTTACTTTCAATTATAATCTGAGTTGTTTGTTTATTGCGGCGGAAGTGCATCCTAGGTAAATGTCTTATCCTCTAAACCGCTATCTATTATCAGCTATTGCACTTGCTTGATTTCTGAACTTTTTTTACTCTCAAATGTTTTTGATTTAATAATTAGTTTTGTTTCCAGACTAAACCCTGATACTGTTATTAACATATTTTGTCCGTTTTGTTCATAATTTGTAAAGGTATTTTTTAAACTCTTCCCATCAACTGCAATCCAATCCTCTTGATTCTCTGAATAATTAGCTGATATTATTTCATCAAAAATTAATTGTATCTCTGATTAGTTTACTCCCATCATAACTCTCCTAATCGTACTATATGAAGGTAATTTTTTTGAGGTATATTTAATATATTTATTAGTTGTTCCTGATTGTTATTACTAAACATTTCTATTTGTTTATAACTACTATTGCCTGTTAAAATACTTAAGACTATTATGCTTAATACTACCCAAATTTTATCTATTTTACCCTGATTTTGGCCGAAGTCCTTGACTTTTTTTAACCTCTCGAGTATGGCATTAATCATAATGTATTTAAAATAAAAGTTAAGTGATCTTTTTTGATAAAATCAAAAAAAAGAGCGCTTTTATTTTTTTGGCGATCGCCGAGAATGAAAAAGCCCTGGCTTTTTAAGGGGGACTTTTTGTTGCTTTACAAAGGTAAGGATATAAAACTATACCTCATTCAAAATACTAGGAGGGAGGAGGGAAACTTCCCAGTGTTAATATTTACATACTGGGAAGTTGGTCTATCTATACAGAATCTAGTTATCTAGTGACAAGAAAATTTTAGGGAAGGTTCCCTAATTTGTTAAAACTCCGACATTTTGATTTATACTTGCTCAAAATGCTCAAGTATTATAGCAATTCCTACAAATAGTGAGGTACAACATTCTTTATTTTTAGGTAGTAGGGCTATCAACAACAGTATCAAAATAATTGAACAAAATTAGACACTATTAGGCATTTATCGTGATATAGTATGTTAGGGTTCTGTTTGATTGATTAACTATATCTGAAGCAGCAGAACTGCTAGAAGTGTCAACCAAAATAATCAGAGGATCTGCGGCTAAAGGACGACTAAGATTTAGCTAAAGTCCAGACTACAAACTAATACTTACTCCTTCTGTTCTATTATTCCCCCGCCTAGCAAAATATCTCCTTCATACCAAACAGCAGCTTGTCCCGGAGTTATGCCAAAAACTGCTTCTTCAAAGATTAACTTAACTCGAAAACCATCTTGAGGTTTCTCTTCATTAACCCCCAAAGGAATGATATTTGCAGCTATAGGTAAACTACGATATCTCACTTGCACCTTTGCGCGTATTGACTTATTTGGTGGCGCAATAGAAACCCAGTTAACTAATTTCACAGTAGACTCCATTTTAGCTGCACTATCGCGATCGCCGACTATTACTCGGTTCATCACTGGGTCCAGGTCGATGACATATAAGGGATTAGGAGCAGAAACTCCCAAACCTTTTCTCTGGCCAATAGTATAATAATGGACACCATCATGTTTTCCTAATACTCGCCCCTCTCGGTCAACTATTTCACCTTGATGAGGAGTAATATATTTATCTAAAAATGTCCGCATCGAACCGCTAGCTTCTACCAAACATAAATCTTGACTTTCTTGTTTATCAGCAGTTTTCAAATTATATTCTGCTGCAATGCGTCGGGTTTCACTCTTTAGCATTTTCCCCAGAGGAAATACTGAACCTGCCAGTAAATATTGTGTTAAATCATACAAAAAATAAGACTGGTCTTTATTACGGTCAACCGCACGTTTCAATAGATAACGATCCCTTTCTGCATCATAGTCAATTCGTGCGTAGTGTCCCGTAGCAATTTTGTCAATACCTAATTTTTCACGACCATAAGCTAACATTGGACCAAATTTAACAGTTTTATTACATTGAGAACAAGGCAATGGAGTAATTCCGGCACTATAACCTGTTACTAAGTAATCAATAATATTAATCTGAAATAAATCGCGAGTATCAACAATATGATGAGGAATACCTAATTCTTCGCAAATATAAGCAGCATCAACCATTCCTTCAGAACAACATTGACCTTTTCCTTTCATTAACCAAAGAGTTAAACCCTCGACTTGATATCCTTGATGATGTAATATTGCTGCTGCTGTAGAACTATCAACTCCACCAGACAGACCGACTATAACTTTATTCATTGGATTTGAGTTTATACAATCAAAACTATATGTATTTATGTAAGCATTCAGCTAACAATTCATCGCTTATTGAAGTCAGTAACCATGCTAAACAAGTCTTTTGTCACATTAAACTACAAAAAATCAAAAATGTCATTATTATCAATTACATTAGGAGGATTTTTAGCTCTAAGCTACCCGACTTTATCCTTAGGAAAAGTAGCCACAAGTAAAACATTAAGTACAACTCAAAATCAAAGTAAAAATATAAATTTTACCTCTAAAAACAACACATCAAAAAATGAATCATCAATAAGAAAAACTTCCAGATATCCAAGACCTATTGAAAAACCAACACCATTAATTATAACATCCTCAACCAAACAAAAAGAAGCAATATTTAATCCCATCGAAGTTAATCCATTTTCCAATTTACAATATATTGTGTATATTGAGTCAGAAAGTAAAATTCTGTTAAGAATTATTCGAAAAAAAATTGAGCCAAGAGCAGTATTTCGCTATATCGGAGACCGCAAAGTTATTCAAGTCGGAAGCTTTTCTAAGTTATTTTTTGCCTTAAATTTGTTAGATATTTTAGAAGAAAAAGGCATTAATGGTCAACTATCAGAGCAAAATCCTGGTGAAGCATTTGGGGACCCTCTAGAATCCACAACTTTAGCAGCTATTGTATATCCTCCAGTAAGGGATTCAATAGCTTATGGACTGAGTAATATGATCGACTATTATTTACTAATTCCTAGTCAGTTAAAAGATTTAGATATAATTACATATAAATTGGAATTATTGGGAGTTCCTAAAAAAAATCTTCAGGTTACAGAAATACCAAAAAATGTAGCTATAGGACCTTTTGAAAATAAAGAAACTGTAGAAAAATGGCAACGCTATTTGTTAGATTCAGGGTTTATGAATGTAGTTATTTACTATGGTCGTTAATAGTTTTGATGACACGTATTAGAGCAACCTTCCAAAAACATTTATCCTGAAAAGTTATCTCTTATATTGTAAAGTATCCATATTAATAGCAAATATATAATTTTTTTTCACGAAGTAGATAGAATTACAATATTAGGGTTTGATGTTATTTTTAACATATTTTTTTTACAAAGTAATGCTAATTAACCTTGGTTTTACTACTTTCTAATCCTTAGGTATATTCCATACAAAATTCCTACCTACTCCCTAAAAATACTTTTGAGTTTGGTCTAAAATTAGTAAAAATGAACAATATAAAAGAAAAATTTGTAGTTACTGCTACACAAATGCGACAAATAGAAGAACGAATATTTATTGCTGGAATGCCTATACCAGCATTAATGGAAAAAGTGGCAGGCTTAGTAACAAGAAAAATCTCAGAATTATTAAATCCTAATATTAATGAAATAGGTATATTAGTAGGTCCTGGTCATAATGGCGGAGATGCTTTAGTTATAGCCAGAGAATTATATTTTCAAGGTTATGAAATAATAGTTTATTGTCCTGTTTTAAAATTTAAAGAACTAACAAATGCTCATGCTAAATATCTCCAATATTTAGGAGTTAATTTTGTTGAAAATATTTCCCTGCTCAAAAATTGTGCCTTGCTCATAGATGGTTTATTTGGTTTTGGTTTAGAACGAGAAATATCTGGAGATTTAGCTGAAGGTATTAGTCAAATTAATAGCTGGCAAAAACAGGTATTTAGTATTGACTTACCTTCGGGTATACATACAGATACAGGAGAAGTTTTAGGGACAGCTATTTGTGCTACCCACACATTTTGTTTAGGTTTATGGAAACAAGCATTTTTACAAGACCAAGCTCTAGAATATATTGGTACATCTGAATTAATTGACTTTGATATTCCCCTGGGAGATATTACGGAAATTTTGGGAGAATTTCCTACAATTGAGAGAATTACAAAAAGATCTGCTATGGAAAATTTACCCCTACCTCGTCCCACAGCAACCTATAAATATAAAAACGGTAATTTGTTATTAATTGTAGGGTCCTATCGTTATAGTGGTGCAGCAAT
>JAKQYG010000257.1 GCA_023356515.1 Trichodesmium sp. MAG_R04
ATAATAATAATTCCTATTGACTTTTAGAAATAATAATCAACTACTTGATACTTGATTCAAGCAGTCTCTATAGATTTAGAACCATAAATTTCAACCTCATCTAAGTGTAGATAAGTTTTTTTCATTCAACTGAATGCGTACATAACGAGCTATCTTTGACTCAATTGATACTATCAAAGGCTCTCCATATACTCCTCCAGGTACTAATTGATCGTCATTAGAATAGACTTGTACCCAGTTATTTCCATCAGTTGAAAATAGCAATTTGAGAGTACGGGCGCGTTCGGCAGAGGAGTTATCACAACGGTTATAAACTCGTATCTGTGTTATGATATATGTATCTTCCAAATCTACTTGCCACCAGGGATTAACCTCCAAGCCAGTGCAAAAACTATAACTACCATTTTTGACACCGTTAACTGCCCTGGAAGATTCATTAGGCTGCGACCATTTTGAGTAGGAACTTTGTTGCGCTGGTTTATTTAAAGCAATACTTTCTCCCGGTGGTTCTGGTAGGCTTTCTACAATGTTTAATTGTTGCTGTTCAAATAAATCATCTTTAACATATAAGCCATCACCCCAGTTTTTAGAGTTAAAACCTAAATTTTTTAACTTAAGTTTATGTAATCCTAAATAGGAAGTTACTTCTTCAAAAGTACAACCCCCTTGGTATAATGGAAACTCGCTTACTTCTGCATAAACATACTTGATTTGGTCTTTAAGAAGTTTGTTACTTCCCATCAAAATTTTTAATTCTGCGCCCTGAGCATCCATCACCAGCAAATCGAATTTGTGTGCAGCAAACTTTGAGTATATAATCTCATCCAAAGTTGTTGTAGTCATTTTAATTTGTCTTACATACCTGTGATGAGGATAGAGTTCAGCTACTTTGCCCATGAGAAACATACTGGAAGATTGACTACTAGAAGAAACGTTAAAAGGTACTTCCTCATTGCTTACGTCTGAACATAAAGCTTGGACTGGAAAATGCATAGGTGTCTTACCTATCTTGGCTTTGAGCCGATCAAAAATTTCAGGGATAGGTTCTATATAAACGCAAGCTTTTACCTGAGCAGCTTTATAGGCCGGAAATTCTTGTCCAATATGAGCCCCGACATGAATAATTCCTATCGGTTTAGGTAGTTTTAAATTTTGAATGATTCTTAAAGGGTGAGCCATAACTTGTTAGAAATTCTTTGGTAAATTTTATTGGTAAATTATTCATTTTTACAATAGAGTTGTTGATTCTAGAGAACCATAGACTTCTACCTCATCTAAATGCAGATAGGTCTTTTTATTCAACTGAATGCGTACATAGCGAGCTATCTTCGACTCAGTTGATACTATCAAAGGCTTTCCATATATTCCTCCAACACCCCCAGGTACTAATTGATCATCATTAGAGTAGACTTCCTGCCAATCATTACCTTCAGTAGAAAATAGTATTTTGAGAGTGCGGGCGCGTTCAGCAGAGGAGTTATCAACACGGTTATAAACTCGTACCTGTGTTATGACATATATATCTTCCAAATCTACTTGCCACCAAGGGTTAACCTCTATGTTAGTAGAAAAGCTATAACTACCATTTTTGACACCATTAACTGCCCTAGAAGATTCATTAGGTTGCGACCATTTTGAATAAGAGCTTTGTTGCGCTGGTTTATTCAAAGCAATATTTTCTCCCGGTGGCTTTGGTAAGTTTTCTCTACTGTCCAAAGCCTTGGTTGATCTACCTCTTTTAGCTCTCTGAGCCTTTGAAAGAACTTGTAAGTCTTCAGGATCAATATGCACCTTTCTCCATGCTAAATACGAAAAATTATTGGTGAAAATTGTTCCATCATAGCCCTGCCATATTCGTTTACCATAATCGCACCTCATTTTGTCTATATCATTGTCCTTAATACCAAACTCAATATATTTTTCGGCTAAGACAAATATTCCATTTGTGTTTGTTACAGCTACAAGTTCGTAGCCTTTCTGTTTTCCCAACTCTATTAATGCCAGTAATGACGCTCCTTGACTAAGTGACATATCTTTATCCTGGACAAAGATAATATCATTCGGTACTGTTGGGTTATATTCTATAATTACAACTAATGGCTTGTAATTTTGTATAGATTCCCAGATGTAATAGTCACAACCGTCTACATCTATAGATGCTAGGCCAAATTCTTTAGGTATTGGTGTTTTCGATAAAATTGATTCCAGATTATCGTTGCTTTCAAATCCTACCCAAGCCTCAAAACAGTATAAATTTTCACGATCGCCTAGATTGCTCATTAGCTGTTTAAACTTCTTTGGATCTGCTTCTATTAATACACTGCTCCACCCCTTATTAACAATTAAATTATAAGTATTGCTAAGGTGCTTCCCATCCCAAGCCCCGAACTCAACACACCACTTAGAATAATTCTGTTCTCCTATAACTTCAAATATTTTTTCTAGGATTCCATCCTCTCCATTCTGAGACGTTATATCCTTAGAGTAAGATTTCAATATATTATTGACATCGCTTGATTTTTGTTGATATTTAATAATTGCCATAGTTTTTAACTCAATCAGTTTTCATTAAACTCATAAAACTTCTAATTTAATTAGATTGCCGATCCATAAACCTCTATTTCATCTAAGTGCAGATAGGTCTTTTCATTCAACTGAATGCGTACATAACCGGCTATCTTTGACTCAAATGATACTATTAAAGGCTGCCCATTTATTCCCCCAGGCACTAATTTCTCATCATTAGAGTAGACTTGTTCCCAGTTATTTCCATCAGTTGAAAATAGCAAGGTTAGAGTACGGGCGCGTTCAGCAGAAGAATTATTACAACGGTTGTAAATTCGTACCTGTGTGATGGTATATGTATTTTCCAAATCTACTTGCCACCAGGGATTAACCTCTAAGCCAGTGCAAAAGCTATAACCACCATTTTTGAGACCGTTAACTGCCCTGGAAGATTCATTAGGCTGAGACCATTTTGAATAAGAGCTTTGTTGCGCTGGTTTATTCAAAGCAATATTTTGTCCAGAAGGCTGAGGAATTATTTCTTCTAAGGAAATCTCGTATATTGGCTCTTCTTCCCCCTTATTACCTGTGATTGTTTGCAGCTTAGATATTATGCTGTGCAGTCTTTTCAACCTAGTGCTTGCCCAGTTTTTTTTTGTATAGATATTATTTGCTACTTCAAGGCAAAGATTCATCCGGAGATTAAATTCTTTAATATCCATATTATTGATATAGTCCATCAAAACATCTGGGCTATTAAAATCAGAGTAATCTAAAAAACTGCTCTTGGGAAAATCATCATATATTGCATTTCCCTTTCCATAATAAATCGGCAAGCATCCTGCTATAAGAGAATGCCATATTTTTTCGGTACAGTAATGTTTAAAGTTAGTATTCTCAAAACATAAGTTAAAGTGATATTGGTTGAGGATATCCAGCTTAACTAAATGTGGGTGCTTCTTTTCTTGGTGAGGATTTGTAGCAATGTTCTCTGGCCAGCCAGGTCCGTATATATCTATGCAGCCAAACTCGTGTCCTCGTAAAGCGATTTCAGTTCTTAACTTACAGAGATCTATATTAATACCATCTTTAACCAGAGGTTGATTTTCTTTGTAAGTAGCTATCATAGCTATTTTCTTATACTTTGGCCTCGAAAAATTGTTGTAGCTAACAGGTTCTAGTATAGACTTCAGCCAAAAAGTATAGGCATAATTATTTTCATATGCATCTCCAGTGTAGACATTCATTATATGAATATCTACATTATTTTGTAGTGAAACCTTCTTGGTGAAATTTGTATCAAATCTTGGCTCATGAGTCCATAATAAATATTTTTTTGAATCATTGTATTGACTAGAAATTTTTGCCAACTCATCAAAATACATTGATACAAATACATCACAATCTTCTTGATCGTCGGTCAAAATAATTCCGTATCTCATAAACTCTTTGCATCTTGCTCCATAATTTTTTACCTTTACAGAGAAAGGATTATACTGCATATGTCCTATACGACATACTTTAATTATCCTACTTTTTGAAAAGTTGTGCCTCAAGATATCTTTTTGGCTTTTTACAATCTCAGATGATAAATCCATTTAATACCTCCTTATTTCTTAATTTAACTGTGTAAAAATTTTCAAACGAGTATCAAAACAAAGTTAGCCTTACCAAAAGTCATGATCTGACCTAAGGCAACATGGAGTCAGTTTAAATATTTTTATGTTTCTATTTAACTGATTGCTTGACTAATGTAGTTAGGTACCGATAGTTCAAAATACTAAATCCTTCCGGCTTTGGTATGTTATCATCTTCTAGTAAAACAATCCACTCAATTCCTTTGCCTCTATTCAAAATAGTTGCAACAGCATTGGGAAAAAAAGAAGATAACTTTTCATAATCAAATCTCTGCCGATGACCACCTCGACGGTCAAAGTGCCACAGGGGTTCTGGTTCATAAAATGGGACTGTTACGATCAAACGCTTTTTGGTAACACGGCGCAGTTCTTCTAAAGCTGGAATGAAATCATTAGGCTCTAAATGTTCAAGAACTTCCATACAAACTACTGTATCGAATTCTTGATTCTTAAACTTTAAATCCAAAATTGACATTATATAGAACTCATATAACCCTTCTTGCGGTAAGATAAGACGGGAGTTTTTTTTGATATCGATACCTACAACCCTTTCAAAACGTTGCGATTGAACCAAAATATTAGAAAATGCTCCAATGCCAATTCCCACATCTAAAACTAATTTCCCACAAACCAATTTATACGCGGCCAATAGTCTTTGCCAATCCCAGCGGGAATATATGCCTGTGCCCTTACCAGGATATTTTTCCTTAAAAAATTTAACAACATTGTCAAACTCTGGATAAACATCTTGTTTATTTTGTGCAAAATTTAGATCTTTCATAGCAGTTTATAAAAAATATTATTAAATTCCTTGAAGACAGAATGTAAGTAGGTAGGCATAAATAAAGGTTGAAACAAAAAATCTGAAAAATAACCTATAACCGAGTTCCCAATAGCTTTTTAGCGTTTTAAATTTCCATTGCTATTGTACCAATAATTAAGCTCACTTACTTAAACATAAAACAAAGTGAGAAGTGTACATACTTAACAGTAAATTTGTTAGGTTTATGCAATAGCACTCTAGCTTCTTTTACTTTCATTTCTTTAATTTCTTTAATTAAGATATCAAACCATACCAAAAACTGTTTATGAGAATAGAATAATTAATTAAAATAGAAAAAAATTAAACAGTTTGCACTGTATCTATTACTATTTTTTTCCGGAGAAAATCAGAAGCAATATCTTTAAACGTTTTATGATTAACTAGAAAAACTAAAATATCAGCCTCGTTTATAGCTGTTTCTAGACTAAATAAATCCAACTTTTGCCATTGTCTAAAAGATTTTGGTAGAGATTTAATATAAGGTTCTACAATCAAAATTTCTCCCAGATTGGCCTTTAATAACTTCTCTACCACCTTAACTGCCGGACTCTCTCGCAAATCATCAATATCCGCCTTATAACTCAACCCCAAACAAGCAATCTTCGGCTCCTTAAACTTAGCTGCTGCCTCCTTCACCTTAGCCACCACAAAATCAGGCTTACTATCATTCACCTCCCTGGCCATCCTAACCAACCGTGCCTCCTCCGGTGCCGAATCCACAATAAACCAAGGGTCAACTGCCACACAATGACCACCAACCCCAGGCCCAGGCTGCAAAATATTTACCCGTGGATGACGATTAGCCAACCGAATAAGTTCCCAAACATCAACATCAAGCTGATCGCAAATAATAGACAACTCATTAGCAAAAGCAATATTAACATCCCGAAACGCATTTTCAGCTAACTTAGCCAACTCCGCTGTCCGGGAAAGAGTACACAAAACTTCCCCCGTCACAAACTGCCGATAAAACTCAGTCGCCTTTTCTGCCGAAGCAGAATTAATTCCCCCGATCACCCGGTCATTCACAACCAACTCCTTCAAAGTCTGACCAGGCAAAACCCGCTCTGGACAATGAGCAATATAAATCAAAGCATCAACATCCAACTCTGGACGTAACTCCTGCAACCAAA
>JAKQYG010000258.1 GCA_023356515.1 Trichodesmium sp. MAG_R04
ACTGTTGTTTCTGATGGGGATGACCCTAATCATTTTGATTCTAGCTATTTTGGTAAGGGATTGAAATGGCAGTTGCCTGATTTGGAGGGATCGGAGAAAAGTTATCGAGTTGCGAAGCAGGTGTTTGAGGAGAGTGGACGGAGGATTATTGATGCAACTGTTAATGGTCGTTGTCAGGTTTTTTCTAAGCAGAATTATCAACAAGTCTTTCATAAAAATTACCTAGAATCTCAAAAGATTAAAGCAGATATCAAACCTTTTGAGACTCAAGTTGGAGGGATTGAAAATAATCCCGATAAATTATCAGCTTACTATCAAGCCTTAGAGATAAATCCCAAATCAGGAATTTCGTACTTAAAACTAGCTAATGCTTTAGTTAAACAGGATAAGTTAGATGCGGCTATTGTTTTCTACAAGCTTGTCTGTAAAGTCGAACCTAGCTCGTCTAATGCTGCTGAAGCTTACATCAACTTAAAAGATTGCTTGGAAAAAGTGCAATCAATTTCAAAAATGACTTCTGAAAATAATTTCCACAAAACCACAAATAATCAAAAAAATCTGTCTCAGAATTATGGCAGTTTTCTGAAGAGGGACTTTATTAAAGCAACTGAAGATAATCCTGATGACTTATCAGGTTATTATCAAGCTTTAGAGAAAAATCCCCAATCAGGAACTTTGTACTTAAAGCTAGCTAATGCTTTAGTTAGAGAGAATAAGTTAGATGCAGCTATTGTTTTCTACAAACTCGTATGTAAAGTCGAACCTGACTCGCCCAATGCTGCTGACGCTTACATCAGCTTGAAAGGTTACTTGCCAAAGGTTAAATCATTTTAGTTTATAAGTTGCAATAAACTCCCAAACAATGATATCCAATTGTTATTTTGGAACCACTTTGCACCAGCTTTAATTGTATTTTTTTGATAGGTACTGTAATTATTGGCAACTTCTTTTATGGCTTCTGCGAATGAGTTTGCATCGTGGGTAATAGCTACTGCACCACAGCCAAACTCTTCGATTCTGTTTCCCATCCATGTTCCTTTTAGTGACACCACTGGTTTACCCAAGTAAATTGCGTCTATAAACAACCCAGATGTTCTGTATGAAAAAGCTGTCTGGGAGTATGGCAAAACTATAATATCTGTTGACTTTAGTAATTGAGCGAAGTCATCTTCCGGTAGCTCATCATCAAAAAACTCTGTTAATTCTTTTACTTCTTTCGCAGCTAGTTCTGCATGAGGATTACTAGAAGTAGGTTTCCTCATTATGAACTTGTACAATATATCTTTTGAAGGAGTTAGCTTTTTCACAATATCTACTGCTATCAAATAACCTTTATTAGGCATTTGCATCTCTGTACCTGCCCTGCCAGGAAGTAAAACGATTAACTTCCTACGAGTGCGATTCAAGTTACCAGTTAATAGTTCATCTATTTTTAATTTTACAAAATCACGATCAGAAAGAAGTGTACAGGGATGGGGAGCTACAGCAAATCTTACATTCAAAGATTTATATAGAAGTTCTTGCATTTCTGAAGTAGTAACTGTTATCTTGACTTTTGACGACTTGTCAACAAGCGTTAAAAATGTTGCCCACCTTCTTTTAAATTCAACAGACATTACGTCAATAAAAGGTAGCCAAAACAGGTTAACGTTTGCTACTACATTTTTTTGCCTCCAGACCACTTCAGCTATTACCTCTGCATGATTTAGACTACCAGTGTACATATATAAAAAAATGTCATTATTATTGTGGCTTCTAATTTGGCCTATAGCATCTTGAATTTCTCTCGTAAATAGGTTTAATAGAGATTCCGGTGGTCCACTAATACCCCTATTTCCAATAGCCCAAGAATTATCCCTAAAGGTAGGAATAAATTGGAACTTATTTTCGATCAGTTTATTGGGCGTTTCCTTCCAACACAGAGAATAGAAATTGAGATCGTAGTGACTGCAAATTTCCATAATGTTGAAGTCATAAAAAAAGAAATGACCTGACAAACTTCTAGTATCTGGATTAATTGAGACAAGATTAATACTCATTTTTTAACTGTATAATTCCCTAATAAATCAGTTTGCAGATTTGTTTTTTAGTAAAAGTAAGCTCCCCCTACTCTTACAGCAGTTTCGGAGTTGGTGAGGTACAATTTTTTATTGCTTTATTAGATAGGCGAGATAGATTAGTCTTCAACTGTACCTCATCATCCTAAAAAGTGCTGTAATATTTTTTCCTGTAAAAACTAACTCATTAGCTTATGAGCTTTTGAGAAAAAATAGTGTCAATAAGTCTATCCCACTGTGGAGAGTTACTCAAAGAATCAACACAAAATTCTTTTCCACTTGTGGTAGAAAAGTTCCTAAATTTATCTGTCCAATCAACAACAGTTTCTAATGTTAAGTAAGGAGAGTAGTCTAGTGACCTCTTTAGCAAACTTACGGTGCTTTCTAGATCGTTATTTTGATACATTGACCAAGCTAAATTTATACACTCCGAATATTTTTGAGAATCGGGATAGGAAATTTCACTACTAATTTTTTTTGCTTTAAAACTAGATTCTGCCCTCTTAGTAAAATATTCTTGAAATATTTCTTTGTAATGTTTTTTAGTAAATACTTGACAGTGGCCATCTAAAGTAGCATCCACAATCTGACGACCATTTGCTTTAAATTGTCGATCTGCTATTTTATAGTGTTCCTCTGAAGTTTCTAGATCGGGCAAATGCCACCTAGTACCCTTCCCAAAGTAACTAGGATGGAAGTGATTAGGATCGTCTCCTTGTGAAACTATCTCTTTATGGGGTTGACCTTTAGTAACGAAGTTATGATCTACTCCAATTAAAATAACTGTTTCAAATCCCATGTAATATGCCAATTGCATAGCTACATAAGTTACAGTGCTTCCTTCTTTTACGCCAGTTGCTGGATCTAGACTAAAAGGACCTCCTCTGTAAGGAAGGGTTTTGATAAAAATAACATCTTCTCTGTTAGGCAAGTGAGCAATACCTTTGTTGCTAATGAATTTTGGGCATGGTATGCCAAGTATTTCCTCAACGCTTTGTTCTATGACTAATTTATTAACAGTAACATAGTATGTCGGGGTGAAGCCCCACTTTTCAAATCCTAAGTATATGCGATTCATCCCAAAGCAAGTTTCATGCTTTAAAAAGGACAAATCCATTTTATTCAAGCTAGGTCCATTGCCGATTATCACACAGCGCTCTCCCTTGTGTTTATCTTTAAACGCCCCTATCTTCCTTTGAGAATCAATTAGAACCGGCCTAGCTGTAACCTCTGTCAGCAGGATTTTAGCTGTTTCGTAATCAGGTTTTAACTGGAGAGCTTGACGATAAGCTTGAGCTGATTCTTCGTGTTTGTCCTGACGCTCTAAAACTTGTCCTAAGCCTCTATAAGGCCAGGGTTTTTTTGAGTCCATTTGAATAGCTTGGTTGAAATAATGCTGTGCTTGCTCTAGTTGATTTTGATTTAAAAGAAGGTCGCCAATTTTGTGGTAAATTGTAGAAACAGACTTGATTGACAAAGCATTTTGGTAATGGCTAATAGCTTTGTTCTTGTTCTCTGATTTGGCTAACTTGTCTCCTAACTCAAGGAGATAGCTATGGAGAACTTCCTCAAAATCTTTAATTCGATCGTTGCGAACAAAAATCAGATTCCCCCAAGCAGGGTTATGTTTAAGTGGATAAGGAACACACTGCAAAAAAATGTGGGGTTCTGTTTTTTTGCCCTTTTTCCCATACTCTTTAATATGATCCCACTCTGAAACAAAAACTCTATAGCCTTTTTTCGTCATATAAGTGGCAATGTCATGGTGGGTACATCCAAAATTTGGGAGAGAGCGATCGTCTGCAAACTCGCACATAACAAGTTCTGGTTTAATTTTACTAAAATCAAAGCCTTGCAAAACCAAAAAGTCTGCTCCCTCAACATCTACTTTTAGTAAAGAAACATCGTTAATACTTAAATTTCTCAGTGTAGTGTCTAATCTAACTGTCTCAACTGTCATTGTTGGCTTATGAGTAGGATGAAACGGTTTCAAAGAATGAATACCCCAATGCTCAGAGCTGACATAAAAAGACACATACTGACCATTTTCATTGGATACTGCTTTGGGAATGATAGTAATATCCTTATAGTTACTTAGGTTTTTTTCTAGCTCTTTGCGGTTTTCTGGCTCTGGCTCAAACGCAATAACTCGCCATCCTTTTATGGCAAATTTTTGGGAAACAGATCCCACATGACCACCCACATCAACAATAGTATTCTGCAATCCTGCTTTCAAATAAGGAAAACGAACTAATAGTTCTAATTCTGAAAAAATCATAGTTTTATTTTGAATAGGTTGAATGTGAATAGGTTGTTTGTTTTTGGCTGCGTCTAAACCTTTCGAGTTATTCTTAATCCCCAGGTTCTTAGCAGATTCTTTCAAAATGTTATAGAAATTTAAACGAATTTGGCAAGCATTATGCTTTTCAAATGCAAAATTACGCGCTTTTTGCCCCAGTTTTTGACAGTAACTAGGGTCTTGAATCAGTTCCTTAATAGCCCAAGTTAGTTTTTCCTGATTTCTTTCTGTTACTAACTGAACAGATTGGGTGCTTGCAGGGTAAGCTACTGTAGCAATTTCTATTGGACCATATACTAAAGTAGGCACTCCTGATGCCATGCACTCAGGCAACTTATTAGCCATTGAATGCCTAACGTAGTTAATGCTTTTACTGTCAAAGTTGTATGCAACTATTAAGCAGTTAGATGTCATCAGTAAATTGCGATAGTCACTTTGGGAAAAGTTGCTTTCGTGAATACTAAGGTAAGATATGCCAGAAAAGGCTTGAATTGCTTTTTTTTTCCAAAGAGACCATGTGTATATTTCTAACTTTAAAGGAAATTGCTTATGTAAGTTTTCTAGGGCTTTTACAATGTCAGATATACTCGAAAAATTCATATCATCTGCCAAGGCACCTATGTAGCGAATTACAAAGGGATCGCTTGTAGAAAACTGTTTGAAAAAATTCTTTTGTTTTCTGAGGCTCCAATCCTTGGGTTCGATACAGTTCGCGATTGGTGTAAACTCTAAACCATAACGTTTCTTGAAAGCCTGAGACATAGATTCAGTAATAGAAAAGCAAGCTGCTGACTTATTCAATAAATCTCTAAGCGACTGATCTACTGCCGAGTAAATATCTGGCTTTTCGAGAAGCAAGCGATTTGGCCAGTCATCAACTATATGGGTAACTACGGGAACTCCTAATTCGTTAATTAGTTTGCAAGCAAAGTTGTGAAAGTTCAGATTATTGGCCACTGGTCGGTAATAAATTAGGTCAGGATGAAAAGCTTTGCACTTTGCAATGATGTTTTGCTCTTTCAAATGACTACCTTCTAAAAAAAGAGACTTATCTTCAGAAAATAAGTAGAACTCTTGATCCTTGGGACTCTTGCAGTAAATTTGTAGCCACAAATTACTAGGCCACTCAGCAAACAAGTTTTTTTTCATTTGACCCGTTGCAGAAATAGAACCCATTTGGACAAAATCTACAATTAGAAGACGTGGATAAGTGTTTTTCTCTGTCATTATTCTTAGGTATTCCTAAATTTATAGTTATTTTAAATAAGGATGAGACATTATCTGGCACAATAATTACGAATAATTTCATCAAGAACTGCATCTTGTATCGACTTGATGCCATAAATTTTTTTGAGGAAGAGATTTGAGAATACCGCTATTCTCAATCTTTACAATATTCTTCTTTGGTTACAAACCTTAGCATAACACTACTCTTTTTATTTATCTTGGTTAATTTTTATATGAGTTCTTCTTAAATAGATGGAGTGCAATAAGGTCTGCATAGCAAAGGCTGTTAAAGTTTTGAGTTGTATCTCATACAACTTAAAACGCTGTATGTTTGCAATCTATTTTTATTCTAATTCATTACTTTTACTCCGTACTCAACCTCGCGATCGCCCCCCCATCAACAACCAAACTCTGACCAGTCATAAAAGCCGATCGCCCTCCATCAGCCAAAAAATAAATAGCCTCAGCTATCTCCCCAGGCTGA
>JAKQYG010000259.1 GCA_023356515.1 Trichodesmium sp. MAG_R04
GAAAAGTAAGGCAGTGGTTAGTTGTGGTTGGGGTTGGTTAGGTGATGAAATTGTAATTGTCGATCCAGAATCTTTAACTAGACGTTCAGAAGGGGAAGTAGGAGAAATTTGGGTTTCGGGCGCTGGTGTAGGTAAAGGTTATTGGCAGCAACCAGAAGAAACCGAACAAACTTTTAATGCTTTTGTGGCAGATAAAGGACCTTTTTTACGGACAGGAGATTTAGGATTTTTACAGGATGGGGAATTATTTATTACTGGGCGGATTAAAGATGTAATGATTTTGTGGGGTAGGTATCGTTATCCTCAAGATATTGAGTTGACCGTAGAAAAATGTCATCCAGCTTTGAGGCCTGGTTGTGGGGCAGCTTTTTCTATAGATGCAGAAGATGATGAGCGCTTAATAATTGTTCAGGAAGTGGAGCGTAATTTTTTACGAAATTTGAATCTTGAGGAAGTAGTGAGAGCTATTCGCCAAGCAGTTGCTGAGGAACATATAGTGGAAGTTTATGCTATTAATTTATTGAAGACTGGTAGTATTGCGAAAACTACCAGTGGCAAGATTCAACGTCGCCTATGTCGCAGTCAGTTTTTGGAGGGGACTCTAAATTCAGTTGGTAACTGGAAAATTTAGACAGACAAGAGTAGAAAAATCAAGAGACAATTCTTTTTCCTACCTCCTCTATAAATTTCCATTTATCCTGACTCTGATCCAAGACAAGCCGAGCATATTTTGTTAGCAAACCCTATCTATTTTACGGCAACCCCTACCGAAATGCTAAAGCAAAAATAAATATTGTCAAGCTAATATAACAGATATAACAAATATAGCAGTCCTACCTATTTTATGTAGGTCAAAAATCCTGCTAATTTTTGAGAATAGGTTTGAGCATAATAGTCAATGGGCAAGAGTTTTGGAATTTATTTCTGGTTTTTGAATTGTTACAACCTATGCGCTGATTGCTATATGACAGATATAACAGAAGTTAACATAATATCCAAAAATACTTCGACTTAGAACATTAACTATGAAAATTAAAGTAGGAGATAAAGCTCCTGAATTTACTTTACCATCCCAAGATGGAACTCAAGTTTCTCTTTCCGAATTCCGGGGTAAGAAAAATGTTGTACTTTACTTTTATCCCAAAGACGATACACCTGGATGTAAGATGCAAGCTTGTGGATTTCGAGACAAATATCTAATATTTGCAAATGCTGGCACTGAAATAATTGGCGTTAGTCAAGACTCCCAACAATCTCACAAACAATTTGCTACTAAGTATAATTTACCTTTTACTCTTTTATGTGATGCTACCAACAAAGTTAGACAATTATATGATGTACCTCCTACACTCTGGATACTTCCAGGTAGAGCTACTTACATCATAGATAAACAGGGAATTATTCGTCATATCTTCGACTCCATGTTTGACTTTGAAGCTCACGTTACAGAGTCGTTAAAAATGCTAAAAGCTATACCTGTATGACATATTCCCAATGCCTAATACAAAGATTACGATCTCAGACTTGAGAAAGTCAAATATTTAGGGCTTGCTAATTAATCATAAAAGCATTGACATATAAAGGCAATATCCTTGTTTGGGTGACAAAAAGTATCAGCTTTTTGCTGGTTTAGGCTGAAACAGTTAGGATTTCGGGCTGATCATGGCAGAGAAATGAAGGGACAAATATATCCAACTATCTCCTCTACCAATTCAACCTTATGTGTAGGGACCTTGGATGGAAAGTCCCTACTTCTTCTCCCAGAAGATATTAGGGGTGGCTTCCCTACTCCTGAAAAAGACTTTTTCAGCCAGCCCTATTTATCTTAATTGCTCAGGTCCTAATGATAACTATTTAACCGAACATAATATCAATATAATTCTATACCTAATTAGATTTAATATCTGTTGTCTGAGGAATGCTCTTGGCTACTTTCCCATTATTACTATTATCATGACCATTGCCATTAGGTCGTGGTTGAATTAAACCATAACCTCCATGATGATAGCGTTTGTAAATAACATTAATTTCACTGGTCACCGAATTGGAAAACATATAGAAATCATGGTCAATAAGTTGTAGCTGCTCCAGGGCTTCTTCTACAGTCATAGGAACCATAGCAAAATATTTAGTTCGTACTACTTCACTCGGCAGTTCTGGTTGGCGATCGCCAATTAAACTCTCCACAACTGGCTGTGATTCAATCAGCTCGATAGTTTTAGCCTTATTTGACTTAGATTGACGCTTTTCTTTGTACTTTCTCAATTGCCGCGCAATTTTATCTGCTACTAAGTCAATGCTAGCATACAAATTCTCACTACTTTCCTGAGCGCGAATGACTGTACCGTTAGCGTAGATAGTTACTTCTGCTGTTTGCTTAGGATTTATGCGTGGATTTTTAGCTACTGATAGATGTACATCTACTTCTGTGGTTAGTTGTTGAAAATGACTAACTGCTTTTTCAATTTTTTCATTGACATACTCGTGAATAGAATCTGTTATTTCTATATTTTTACCCTGGATAACAAGCTTCATAAGCTCCCTCCGCTAATGTTTGGGCTTACTATTATTATTTATATAATATAGGATAACACTTTGTATGATTCCCAACATCTTAATCTTTAAAATCCTTTGCATCCCTTGACAATTCTTGACTTTTTTTGTGATAAATTTACTAAAATAACCCTTGATTCTTTGTAGAATTAGTAGTATGCAGTTAGGAATATTGATAATAAACAGTTATAGTAGTCGAAGCAAAAGTTAGGACATTACTAAATGATGAAATTCAGTCAGAGATTACTTCTAACTTCTTACTTACCCGTAATGCTATACTTCGACTGCTATATATGTCAGGTAAAATCTCTACCTACTGCCGATCTATTAAGATGACTTCTCAAACTTGCCAGTTAATGTGCCCAGGACTAACAAGGTATTCGGTGGCCTGGGATTGGCAGAAATTGCTTGTCCAACAACGTCGTAATTGTCCAGAATTGGCTGATGTCCTAATATTATTAGAACATCCACCAGTCTATACTTTGGGGCAAGGAGCCAAATTAGATTTCCTCAAATTCGACCCTAGTCAAAGTGAATACGAACTACACCGAGTAGAGCGAGGAGGAGAAGTAACATACCATTGTCCAGGCCAATTGGTAGGTTATCCAATTCTAAACTTAAAATATTATCGGCGAGACTTACATTGGTATCTAAGACAACTAGAAGAAGTATTGCTAAAAGTCTTAGAATTATATGGCCTTAAAGGTGAACGATATAAAGGTTTAACAGGTGTTTGGTTGGAGGGTCGAAAAGTAGGAGCAATAGGAATTAAGGTCAGCCGTTGGATAACTATGCATGGCTTTGCTCTTAATGTTTCTCCTGACTTAGAAGGTTTTCACAGAATTGTACCTTGTGGTATTTCTGATAAATCTGTAGGTAGTTTGGCCCAGTTTTGTCCTGGAATTACCACAGATGAAGTACTTCCTCTAGTAGCTAATGCTTTTGCCAAAGTATTTGAAGTTAAGTTAATTAAAAGTACAAACTGCTGCTGCTTTTTTAAAAAGGAATAGGATCGGAATCCTCAGGTGGTAATTTATCTTCTTGTTGATTAGGTGTTGATTCTTGATTAACAGTAGAGCTAATATGGGGTTTTAAGTCTACAACATTACTGTAGTTTTCTTCTTGTGTTCGCTGTTGAGTTACCCTTATGTTGCTCGATTTATTTGTTGATATCTGATTTTTATCTTGAGTCATAGCTTCAGGGCTGACAGGATAAATTTTAGAGGCTGTTAATTCAGCTCGTTTTTCTTTAAATCCTTCTGGCCGCTCAATAGTATCCATATTTAAACGACCTTCAACAATTACATAATCACCTTCGTGATATTTTTCGTTAATTTGTTGAGCTAAATTTCTCCACGCTACTACTTTTAGCAAAGCAGGTTTATTGTCAACTCCTATATTAGGAAATTCTACTATCATTTCTGCTACTGGTAATTGATCATCTGCTGTATAGCGCAGTTCTGGATCTTTGGTAATTTGTACCATTAATATACAACTATTCATTTTAATTTTTGACTCAGACTAATTGGTTTTAAAGAAAGGAGTAAGGAGTATAAAAGTTTGATTTTATGACTATTCATCTCGACTTATGTTCTAGATATAGGATATCTCAAATCAAATAATTTGCAATAGACTTACAAGCTATCTAACTGACTTCTAGTCATAAATAGGTTAACAAAATTATGTATCATGTTGCGATAATCTCTTAAGGTTTTATCTACCCAATCCCGATCATTGCTATCTGCATAAATATGTACTAATGGTTCTTCAGCATCAGGTAAAATTAACACCCAATAATTATCTTGGTAATTAATAATCTTTACCCCATCAGTTAATTCTAACTTTTCTGGGGAATTTGTTTCCACTAAATACCGCATTAATGCTCCTTTTGCTTTTAAAGGACAACGTACTGTATAACAGCGATGAGTAACAGGAGGAATATCCGCAGTTATTTGTCCTAGCGATCGCTCTTGAATAGTTAGCATTTCTATAACTTTAGCGATGCAAAACATAGCATCAAAACCAGGATGTAATCTTGGGAAAATAAATCCCATGTCACCACTTCCTCCCAGTACCACATTACGATTGATTTGGCAAGCTTCCATTAATGCTGTAGGATTAACTTTTGTCCGAATCACACGACTATCATGACGATGAGCAATTTGTTCTACTGCTGCAGAAGCATTAATTGGGACTACAACTGTACCCCGTGGATGAGCTGTTAACATAAGATTTACCATTAGTGCAGTTAGCATTTCACCACGAATGGCATAACCAGCTTCATCCACTAATATTAATTGTTCACCATTTGCTGTTACCTGAACTCCAACATTAGCTTGCAAAGCTTCCACAACCCGACCTAATTGATTTAGTAAACTTTCTCTTTTTTCTATCCCTAAAGAAGTTTCCTTTAAACTAGCATTTAGAACCACCGCATCACAACCAAATTTAGTTAACAATTGTGGTAATACTGCTCCCGAAACACCATAACAATAGTCAATTACTACCTTAGATTTACTATAACGTATTGCCTCAGAGTTAAGAAGATTTTCAAATCCTTTACTATAAGCTTCTAATACTTCATAGCGATAAACCATATTGCCAATTTCCAATATTTGCACTCGGCGTAAATCTTCTTTAAAATATGCTCCTTCTATCTTTTTTTCTTTCGCTTTAGAAATATTAATTCCTTGAGAGTCAAAGATTTCAATTAATATCTGATCCGAACGATCTGGAGAAAGACGAACATGAACACCGCCAACTAAATTCATAGTAGCTAAAATTGTTCTGGCAATGGGAATAGCAGTAGATTGTAAATTTATCACATTAATTCCCGCCGACATTAAACCAGCAATTAAAGACCGAGAAACCATTCGAGATATATTACGTTGGTCGCGAGAAACTGATACTGTAGAACCTAATTTTAAGGTAGAACCATAAGCAGCTCCTAACTTAACCGCACATTCTGGAGTAATATCGATATTTGCTAATCCCTGAACCCCACGTTGTCCAAATAAGTGTCTCTGGGCAGTTGTACCCCAAATCAAGTTAATATTCAGAGTAGCTCCTGATTCAACTTTTTTACTAGGCCATACTCTGACATGAGGACTAATCTGAGCTTCTTCTCCCACACTAGATAAAGAGCCAATTACAGCACCTTCCAATACTTGGGCGCGACGATGTATTCTGGCACCTCGACAAATTATACAACCTTGTAAATTTGTATCCTCTCCTACCAGTGCGCCATTCCAAATAATAGGACGCTTGATATCAGCATCTGCATCAATTGTTACATTATCCCCTATAACACTACCTAGTTCCATATGAACTCTCGGACCAATTCTACAATTATCTCCAATTAAAGTTGGCTTCTCAATTTTAGCTGTTGAGTCAATATAAGTATTTTCATGCTAACAATACTGATAGTAACTTGAAGGAACAAAGTGATGCTTTTAATAGTAATAAATATCTTGATAATGATGATGAGGTAG
>JAKQYG010000026.1 GCA_023356515.1 Trichodesmium sp. MAG_R04
TTCTTCGTTAACCTTCTGAATCTCAAGGCCAAATATAGAAGCGTATCTTTCATAAGAATATTGCTTCAAAGCATTGCTAGGCAGGACTTAAAGACAGCTTGTCACCCCGTGAAATAAATTGCACTAAGCAAATTATATATACAGTAGTCGACTGACATATCTAACAGATTATCTATATATATAATATATAGTCTTTTTTAATTAAACAAACACTATATGTGGAAAGCTTATTGTCAACAAGTGCAATAAAGCCTGGTTTAATTTTAAGGGGAGATAGTTAGAGAGAATTTCACTGAGTACCTTTTAATAACCGGATTTTGATATGAAATACTCGTTGTATTATCTAATGAAACGCTATATTAGTTTTGTATAGCAGTCGAAGCAAAAGTTAGGACATTACTAAATGCTGAAATTCAGTCAGAGATTACTTCTAACTTCTTACTTACCTATAGTGCTATACTTCGACTGCTATACAGGTAGGTTCAATCAAAAAAAATTGGGTATAACACTCTGCCTTTTAAGGCGAAATGTTTTTGGAGGGTTGCTCAAAATTCCCGTTACAAAAACAACTTCTAAATTCTAACTTCTGACAATGACTGTGCATCAGTCCCTATTATCAAAAATTCACTGTATAAACCCCCATTGTCCAAATCCAATCCAGGCATGGGGCAATAAGTTTTGCCAAAATTGTGGCACTCCAGTTCTACTCAACCATCGCTACATTCCCCTTCAAAAAATAAGTACAGGGGGATTTTCCAAAATCTACATTGTTTGGGACCAAAAAACTCAAACCAAACGTATTTTAAAAGTATTACTCGAAATTTCCCCTAAAGCCCTCGAACTATTTGACCAGGAAGCTTCGGTACTAGAAAGTTTACGTCATTCTGGCATTCCCAAAGTCGAACCAGAAGACTATTTTCACCTCCGCAGGGGAAATAGTCAGTCAGAAGTGGGCCATTCTAGCCAATGGTTTTTGCCATGTTTGGTGATGGAAAAAATTGATGGTTGTACCTTAGAGGAAGTTATCGAACAATATCCTCAAGGATGTCCCGATGATTATGTTATTGACTGGCTTTCTCAAGCAATAGAAATTTTATGGGAACTGCACCGCCGAAAAATTATTCACAGGGATATAAAACCATCTAATTTAATGTTGCGAGGAGTGGAAATTTCTTCCCTGGGAAGTATCTTTAAAACTTTCTCTCACTCTCATCATCCAAGAAAAAACAAGGGTGAATTGGTCATTATAGACTTTGGGGGGGTAAAACAATTGAATAATTATAGAATCAAACCTAGAGAAACTGTTGTAAAGCCCAGTACAACTCGATTAGTTTCCCCTGGATATAGTCCCCCAGAACAAATTGCCGGAGGTGAAATAGGTCCTTTTACAGATTTTTATTCTTTGGGTCGCACTTGCATTCATTTATTAACTGGCCAATATCCGGCAGACCTGGAAGACTTCTCAAGTGGTAAACTGAAGTGGCGACATTTAAAATCTGTGAATCCTACTTTGGCTAACTTACTTGATGATATGATTAGCTTAAGTGTATCTCAACGACCAGCTACAGTAGCAGAAGTTCAAGTCCGTTTAGCTAAAATTTATCGACAAAAAAAGAGGTCTCTGGGGATATTTGCTTTTGGCACAAGGGTTAAAAATCTATTGGCACTTCAGTTGATCAACATAGGTAACAATATTAGTAGACTTTCTCGTGCTACATACCAAATAGTTCATCAAGTAGTTGCAGGTTGTTTAGATACAATTTGGGAAATGATACTGGGAGGAGTCGGGGGAAGCCTTGGGGCAATATTCGGATTAATTTTTGCTTATTGGTCAGGAGTGGGCGATCGCTCTGTTAATTTATTTACTAATTTTTGGTTTCTAGTGTCAGATATTCCCTTGAATATCGGTCCGGAAATAGTTGTCTTGGGTTTGGCAGGTTTAGGAACGGGAGTCGGGTTAACCGATGTGGGAGGCTTTGGTCAGCGTCGTCGTTATTGGTTCGCTGCATTTATGGGAATGGTTGGTTATATTTTAGGTGGGTTATGTTGGCAATTTTTCCAAGTTGCTAGCAGCGTCTACACGACAACAGAAGATTTAATTATTCTAGAAATTATGGGTAAGTTGTCTTTGGGGGTAGGGACTGGTTTTATGACTTTGGGTCTGGGTTTAAGGAAGCATCGTTTAATTTATGCTTTGCTCGTTGCTGGTTTAACTGCCATAATTTTTGTTAGTTTGGAGCAATTAAATATATTTCCCAAGCTATTTTTAGAGTTTATTGTTGTGAGTCAAAGTCAGCCTAATTTATTAGAGTTTTTGGCGAGTATAGCTTTTTTTTGTTTGTTAGGTTGTATTGGTGGTTTTTGTCTGGGTGTAAGTCATTATATTATTATTCCTATTTTGCGGAGGTTAGCTTGATATTAAAATAAAGACTCGAGAGTGGAGAACAGAAGAAGTCATACTATTTCTCAAAAACTTTTCCACGCTTTCTTGAGTAGGGGAGCAGGGAAGTAGCATGCAATTTTACTAACGAATAACTCCCCAACTTTGGAAAAATTGAAACTATTTGCAGAAAATTCAACATCCAAACAGAACTCTGCATCAAACGATAAGCATTACAATAATCAAGACAACTATAAAACTATTAAACATTCTCACAGTTGGGTTAGGTTTAGAATTAGTGAGTGATCTAGCCATAATCAAAAATTATCATGGCCGAATATCTATGGAAAGTTGTCCCCATCATTCTGAATTTTTTTCATTTTATAACTGGTTAGAATTTAATAAAATAGGACATAGCTGGTTTGCAGCTTAGCAACCGTCAATAGTGTAATTAATATTTTCCGGTCTTATTTTGTTTTTATTCCTTACTCAGAGATTAATTCTGAATTATGATTTCTGACTTGCCCATAGCGTTATAGCCCCTAATTCAATATCCGAGAAGATAATGATCCAATCTCTTTGTAATTTTATTAAAAGAACCTCTATTATTAGCGCTATTGGTAGTAGTTTAATGATAATCACAATTTCCCAAGCTGGAGGAGCAACAACTGGTACGAAGACTTCTATTGTTAATCTAGCAAAAGGGTACTTCTCAGCCATCTGATAATAGAGAAAAACCTGTGGAGGCTGAAACTAATACCAATAACCTGACACACCCTCAGCTTCCTATCTAGCACTCAGGGACTATTGAGCCTCCAGCTAACATGATTAGATCTGGCCAAGGTCTAATTACTCTCAGATTGATTAATCAGACCGGGGCTATAATTCAATATCAGGTAATAGGTGGCCCATATCTAATTCTAGGGGAAACTTCAGTAGTGGAATTATCTGGACTGTCAATTCCAATAACCTTAACCTATCAACTTCCTGATGGCGGGTTAATTTTGGATTTCATTTAACAGAAAACTTTGATTTAGATACTAAATCACTTAATATTAGTGCTAAAGGTAAGGTATACTTGAACTAGCTCGGCATACTCCTGACGTTGCGCTTACGCGACAACCCGTATATACACATTAGACGTCTCTAAAGTTTAGATAAGCAATATTCATATTTCCTGAAAAACTTAGGTGTTTCTATAAATCTACCAATAAATCTACCATTACTAATAATAGCATAGTGCAACAGTCACATCTCATTTTATTTTTCTTTTGGAGCTTTGATAAACTGATTTATAGCTGTACTAACTTGTTCAATATCATTATTGAAATAGATGGTTTTTATATCTTCTGGCAAATGAGAATCTAGATTATGATATCCTCGTTTCAGTAAAGATTTTACTTCCTCAGATGAAATGTTTTCTCCCTCAGCTTGGAGATAAGCTGCTATTCTTATTTCACTCCAGTGGAAAGTTTGAAACATCAATATGATCAAGCGTAATAATGGCTCTAACTGATCTAATATTTGTCTGACATAGCACCATAAAGGGGGTGGGGCCATTTCTAAGGAGTAACGAATTGACTCGACAGAAGGTACTTTTACTTGGTTAATACAAATGGCTGTAACATTAATTAACCAATTCTGAAGACTGGTATTCCCGGTCTCTGGATCTGCTCCATCTCGTAAATCTAAACCACATAATTCGTAAAATATATGTTCCCAGGTCTGGGCAAATAGATAGTCTGCTTGGACAGGCGATCGCATGGAATGTTGAATTAAAGTTTGGACTATCATTCCATAGCGGCAAAAAATAGCGATAAAGTATTTGCCTTGGTCTGGATAGTTTTGAAACAGGGTTAATAATTCTTGGTCACTGTGATGAAATAGTGACTTAACTAAAGGGTGGTGAGCTTCGGGAAATTTGTAGCCAGACTCTATTTTCTGCATAAAGTTTAAAAATTTGGATTAATGGATTATAAATTTCAACAATACTCAGGAGTTATGCAGAACCACCGTATCTAAATGTTCATCTCTACGAATGGTGTATGGTTTGACATCCACGCATAAATCCTAACACTATTAATTCTAATTGTTATTTTCTCTTTCCTATTTCCTTTAAAAACAATCTCTGAACAATCTAAATTTGGGATAAGATAAGATATGGAATAGGTTTATTTCCTATCAAAGTAGTTACTTCCCCCTAATTGGTGAAATATTTTTGGAGAGTTGCTCACTTATCTCCATTTAAAAAAACTACTTCTGACTTCTGATTTCATTAAAGGTATTATAGTTATGAGTGAAATATTAACACCGAATTTAGTCGCCCAAATTTTTTTTACTACACTCGGTTCTGTAGGTTTTATCTTACTAGGAATCCAAGCATTAAGAGTATTAAAACAATAGCAAAAGCAAAAATAATACCTCTATGTTTAGTTCTTTTAGATATTTTCCTTGCTACTGCTGGCCAAAGCTTTTTTTTGGCCCCTTACAAATTGTCTGGTTTGTGGTCCTAAAGGCTCAATAAAGTGATCATTTTGGGCTAACCATAGCAGAAAAAGCAGGCAAAATATAGCAAAATCAACATTTAAACCATTGCGTATTGACCATTTCTGGCCAATGCAATTAATTTTGGATAAAGTCTTCAATAGTATCAAAAACAAAACCTTTTCCAAGAAATCCTTATGTTTTATCCGCTATGAGGGTAGCAACATTAGCATATATTCCCTGAAATTATTAAGGTTTGACTTAAAATCCCAATCAGTGCAAAATATGGTATTGATTCAGAATTAATCAGATTAGCAAGTTAATGGACATTATCGATTTTTTTAAGCTGAGTGCTGGAGAATGGTTTTCCCAACGCACAATTCACAACTTGATTTCTGGGGAGTTGCAAGCAGGTAAATCAGAAGTGAATGTTGAAATATTGGAAAAAACTGACCCCACATTAATCAAGTTTTGCACAAAACGTCAGGTTGACTCCAGGGTAACTGAGTTAATAGGGGTGAAAATTAGCTGGAATGGTACAACTAACAAAGGACAAGTCAAAGATGTAGGTTCAACAATGCTGATACTTATTCCTAATTCTGACGACTTCAAGCAAGGTAAATTATTGCAAGATAGAGGAAATGGTGATAGTACAAAAATCAGTAGTCGCTATATTATGGGGAATGATAATGTTCTAACGTTGATTACAGAGTCAGAGCGTTTGTACACAGAAGAACGTTTTTGGTATTTAATACCTAATTTGCGGTTGCGCACCAGTGTAGTCAAGACACCACAGAGTTTTGCTTTAGCTTCTTTTTGCTCGGAAATTCGCAGACTCAAAAGTTAAACTAGCTAATGTTTATTTGAATGCTTATAAATTAAGGGACTTAAACCCCAGTATAAATTTAATAAATGCGGTCGGCTCGACCGTGAATGCCTGTGGATGAGTAAGCGCCGACGGCCTCAGTTGAAGCAGGAAATAAACATCAATTTGTAACGTTATATGAGGCCTTGTATCAGTTTTATAGAGCAGTGGACAAATACAGTAGATTTCAGATACATGAGAATGAGATGGAAACATTTAAGAGCTTACCCTTGAAGGATGGGTTTACTTAGGGCAAACCAACGCAGACTGCATTCTATATTACTTCTCATTTCCTTTCTTAAGCTCCTTGGGAGGTGATCGCAAAGCTTGACTCTTTTTTACAATTGCTTTGAGCTTAGTATAAAAATTGGTGTGTTTTATCTTATGTTGAGCTGGTTGTACTGGGACTTGCTGCTGCACTAAATTTTGAGTTTGATTTTTTGAGTTTGCTTCAAAGGGGCTAGAAGGTAGGGAAACGAAATTAGAACGGTTTGGCAATTGCTCTTGTAAAAAGCTAGGATTTGCTTCTTTTTCTAAAGATTGAGCATCTATCTGAATTGTCAAATTTGTGAGAACATTTCTAGTGATAATATTTTGAAATTCAGAGTTAAAATGATAGATAGGCTGACCACGGCGTTCCCATAATATTAATATCTGCTGGACAGAGATAGCCTTGTAACGTCCGAGATATAATGCTTCAATAACCGCTAAAGAAAGCCACTCCAATTGATAGTTGTTCTCCCAACGAGCAATAATATCCTTGGAAGTTTCACCACCAAGGTCAAAATCATACTTTGTTAATAAAGCCTCTGCTAAAGCAGATATTGATGGCTTTTCTGTCATTAGTGTAACATTTAACCTCCTCTGAGTTAGAACTACCAATTAGAGCTAAGTATAGCATTACCTTAAACTGTGAAGGTAGTTTCCTACAAAGCAGAAAAGATTATGGTTTGTGCGCTAGTTAATAGGAAAAAGTTTCGGAGCTTATTTCTAGTTTTTGAATTGCTACAACCTATTTAGAATTCCTATATCATGTCTACCTGAATCATTATGTTATCATGTCCGGATAATTAGTAATAAAAAAACTTTCTCCTCTTACCTCCTGAATCATTTATGATTGAAAGGCTCTTTCCATCTGATTTTCCCTAATTTTTTTTACTTATTTAACCGGACATGATAGAAATGGTGAAAATGATCTAGTGCAGGCATCTCGCCCACGTGGGTGTACTTAATAACAAATAAATTAGCGATCACGCCAGGGTAACCGAGTTCTATCGCTAATTTACTCCCTCAAACCCTAATAAACTTCTTGATAGTAAATTCATACTAAATCTGGGTATAAAAGTAGCCTTGTCCCATTGCCTAATCTGTTATTTATAGCACTCGAAGCAAAGGTTAGGACATTACTAAATGCTGAAATGCAGTCAGAGATTACTTCTGACTTCTTACTTACCCGTAGTGCTATACTTCGAGTGCTATACTAAAGGCTGTAACTTTAAAAAACACCCTCTCACTAAGACGAATTTAGTATCAGTTGTTTTTTATTAATCAATTTTTACAGATATCCCTCAATTCATATTCCAGAAATGATTTGGGGAGGTTGATAAAATTTTCGGTTTGATAAATAGGCGACCCGTGACTCTTCTACCTATAAGGCAAGGAAATGCTTCAGTGTAGGTAAGTTACTGAACTATTATAGGATCACTAATAGGTCTAACATCTTCCCCAGAGAATGGAGTTGTACCACCCTTCCAATTAAAGTCGCTGATCCGGAAGCTTAATTTACCAGTTTGTCGTCTAGGACTAAAACTTAATACTACCCCATAACTACGACGACTATATTCTAATGTAATTCGATCATCAACAGTTTTACCATTTTTTAAGTTAATACCCCTCTGATAGCCAACCCGAAAACCTTGATAAATTTGTTGAACTAAACCAAACAAAAATACATCTGTATCTGCAACCCGATCAAAGAAAAAAGGTGACTGACCATTCAAACTAGTTTTACTATAAATTAGGTTAAATCCAGTATAATCAAAAAAGTCCCTAGAAAAATGCCCAAACTGTCCGGTAAACCCAAGGCTTCCACGGACAAAAGATTGATTCTCGTCATTGCTATAAAGAGTTGTCGCACCTGTAAGTCTTAATACTATTTGCAGAAATGGAACTACTGGTTTACCGCTATATTTCAAACCTTCAGTTGGAATAGCAGATAATGCTTCACCCCTCCAAATAGTTAGTGGATATTTCAGAGAGACTAAACCTTGGAAACGATTTATGTCAGCTCGAGATCTAGGGTCACTACCATCATTATCACCATCGGGTAGGGGTTCAAATGGTTGAAGTTCTGTTAACAACTCTCGGCGATCTGTTCTAGCATTAATTGATTGATACCCAGTCTGAAAAGTTAGCTCGGCGCCAGTTTTACCTATTGGTATTATGGGGGATATAAGAATAACACCTGTACTCTTGTGAACAGTCTGAAATCCTAAACTGCCATTATATAAGCGATCGCGATAACTATACTCTCCTGTTAAATTGTAACCTTGGAATAACTGCCTTAGTCGAATACTACCTCGTAATTTATCTTCCTCTAGATCTGGAAAATCTTTAAATGTGAGAAATTCCACTCGCCCTTCTAGTTGAGTTGTGGGTGTTATAGCAACATTAACAGAACTTTTAAGACCAAAAACATTATCACTTATGAGGGCTCCTTCTTCACCACCAAAAAATGCTCTTCCCAAGTAGTATTGAGGAGTTAGCTTGATTTGCAAAGGCCCGGGAAGAAAAGGTTCAAATGTACTTTCAACAAATAAACCACCCCGATCATCTTGGTCATAACCTATTTTAATTGGGGATCGTTCTCGTTCCTGGCGATCGATAATTGTTCGTTCACGAAATAGAGGCAAACTAAAGCGTTGGTCGAATACTAGTCTGGATTTTTTCGTTATCAATTCATCCTGAAAAGGAGATAGGGGTCTAAATGTAGCGCGATCAGACCTTAATTCTACCTCTGGAGGTGAAAATGGATCATTAGTTAGTCGAAGATTTATGGCTTCCCAGGTACCAGCACCTAATAAGTTAAGGCGATCAGCTTCAAAGCGCAGTCGGTTAATGGTTCCTGACTGCCCTGGTGTTTTTAGCTTAGATTGAAATGTAAATTTTGCAGTTCCAGTAGTCTTCACTTTTGTTGGAGGTTGAGTAGCAGCAATGCGAGCACTCAAAGGTTCTGCCCCTAATGCTCTTATCTCTCCTATCGTTGATAAAGAGGATGAGGTTTTTTGTTCTGAATTCCCGACAACAATAATTCCACTTGCTTGCTCAATTAACCCTTTGTCCAGAGTAAAATTGTATTCCATACGTTCCCCAAGTAAAACCTGTTCTCCTTGAGTAAAGACAGTATTCCCTGTAGCTAGGAGTTGACGAGTTGTCAGGTTAACTTGTACTTTGTCAGCATTAATTACTCTTTGATTAAATCTTACTGTCACTTTACCTTCTGCAGTAATAAGTTGACGTTGTTCGTCATATTCTTGGATATCTGCAGTTACTTCCACTACATCTGCTAGTAAAGGTATTTTAATAGGTTGTCTATCTTCGGTTTTATTCTCTGAGTCTTGAGTTTCAGATTCCGGTTTTGGTATGGGAATAGAAGTTCCTTTTTTATTGTCTTCTGACTTTGGGGTATTATTTTTGCGACTGGGTTGTTTATCCTGGATAAGATTTGGCAGTTTTGGGGCATTTTTTTCTTCGATAGTTTGCCCTATCTGAAATTTTGGTGCAATTGGTTGTTTTGTGCTCTTAAAATGTTCTAATATTTTTCTACTATCAAGACTCAATGAGTCTATTTGTCTAGTTGTTTGCGGCTCTTGTTCAGAAAAAGTATATTCTGAGAAATCTGAGAAGGAGCTGAATGAGAATGTTTTACTTCTACCCGAGTTGATTTGGCTTTCGAGAGTAGAAATCCTGTGTATTGATAATATATCTACTTCTATAGGTGTTCCGAGATTGGCTGAGGTTGTATAAATTGGACTGACTTTCTGAGTTTGGTCAAAAGTTGAGGTGATTTGAGGTAATTTGTACAATACGGTTTCTCTAAACTCTTCTTTTAAGAAAGTGTTCTTTGCAGATAATCTAATTTCTTCATTAACCTGGTTGAACTTTGAGATTGGACTTGATTCCTTTTGATTTGGAGTAGATAGTCCTTGTAATATATCTGTAACAGATTTATTTACAGATTGTGAGGGCAGGGTTTCAACAATTGGAGGAATTTCTGGAGGTGGCAAAGGATAGGACATGTTTCGGATAGAAATAATAAGTTCACAGGATTTAAAGATTAGAGTTCATCTTGACACTCCCTGAACTAAAGGGCAAGGATTCTTGCTTTCCCCAGCTAACTTACTTAACAAATTGTCATTTGCTATCCAGAGGTTAATCTGTCCACAAGCATTTAGAGACTTGGTATGCCTTACCAAGTCTAAAATAATTATGACCTAGATAGTTTTTATTTTACCATATTTTGTTAGTTATGTCAAAAATATAACTGGAATAGAAAACAATAAGAATTAGTGGACTTCCAGGTTAAGCGTTGCTCCCGCAATATCAGCATTTACTTGCCTTCTAGAGAGGAGCTACACGTTATATATTCGATATTTTAGTATTTGAGCAAGAATTTATTTTCGGCTTTTTTCTCTAAGGAACAAGCCCAAATTGACTATACTTTTAACCCGGGATAAGTCTTCTTAGGTAGAAGATAAAATTAATACCTGTTTACTCCGTGTCTCGACCACTAGGGTTACGGGAGGGATCATTGGATAAGAATCCAAAAATAAATAATAAGACAAAGAATAAGACAACGATATTCACAACTATTTTTAAAGTCAGCATTTATTGTTTCTCCTAAAAGAACGGAATTTAGGACCGAATTTTTTCGATCAAATATTTATATCTTTTAAATTATTATATCGAAACGTTAACTGATTTTATAAAAATTATTTGTCAAAAATTTTTCGACTTTTGTTTATATAATTGCCACACCTGTGCAAATATTTTCTCTATCCAAGTCATAATAAGATCTACCCACCCCAATATTATTTCTAGGGGATGTTTGACGTACCCTACTGAAATTGATTCTACTTCTAAAAAGTTTGGTTGCTCCTTGGATCCACTTTCTAAGTTATAAGTTTGAACAGATCTTCTACTACTATTGCTAATATTTATGCTACGACTCGTTATTTCATCAGTTCTTTGTCCATCTATCTCCCTCAAAACTTCTTTGAATGTAATCGCCTCTTTTTTGGGATAATTATTAGAAGTTAAAGTTGTCTCATAGTAGAGATACTTATTTAAAGGAAAGCTTTTCTCTTTTTGTGATTTTTCTACATCTCCTGGGTTAATCGGAGGTTGAATTGTTAAAGAGGTAGCTATCGGAAATTTTTTTGATTCAAATGGTGATATTAATGACGCAACTATTGGCGTTTCATATTGGGTTACGAAAGGGTTTTGTTGATTTTCTTGATTTAGTTCTGCTTCTAGCAATGATTCGACTTCCCATTCTTCTTCTATTTTAAAAGGTGGCAGTAAACCATTTAATCCTAAACTTCTCGTAATTGGGTATAAATAGTGTTTTGCTAAATTATGAATAAACTTACCCAAAGTTAGATTTGAACTGGACAATAATGGCTGACTTTGGTGTAGAGGTAAACTTTTATTTTCACGGTTTAGTTCATTTTGCTCTAAAACAATATTCGATTCATCAAACAAATTGAACCACAAGGCAATTTTACTTCCTTGTACCCAAGTCATAATTTGCCATATTCCTCCTAGTAGTTCAAGAGTTGGCAAAAATTCCACACCGGGCTGAAGTTGCAATAGAGGTTTTTCTTGTTTGAACTTGGTCGAAATGTCTGATAATTTATCGGTATCTACAATTTCTAATTCTGAGAACACTTTGCCCTGCATTTTGACCATAGGCTTAGGTTTTAAGGAGTCTAATAACCTAGAATAGGCTTGTTTTGAACTTCTTGATACTTCTTGGATAGGTTTTTCAGTAGTTTTATGATTTTGATTGACGTTTTCTTTGATTTGTGGTAGCTCACTTTTGGTATTTTGTCTTAGTTGCTTGAATAGTATGCGAGAGGTTTGCAGGAGCACATATACAGGATAAAGTAACAACTGAACTGTGTTGATAGCTGAAAATTTTAAATGACGAAAGGCGCGATCCCTTTGAGTCAATATTTGATGATATTTGGCTACAACAAAATTTAATACTTTACTTTTATAAGGACTTGAAGTCATTTTAGGAATAATTAATTAATTTTCTAGAGTTGGCTTTAAAAATAAAAAATATACCTACATTATAACTGCTTTAGGGAAAATAGATTAAATAACTTAAGGGCTTTTCCAAGTAAACTTATTTTAGGAACCTTGGAAGCTACCACATCTATAGTTGCTGAGGCTTTAGCCCTACAAGTACAGGAACTAAAAGAGTGGGTAAGAGAAGTCAAAAAACAGATTACCGCCCATGATATTATTGTATATATTCATTATTTCGTGAGGGCAATTGCTATTGAATTAATGACTCGATACCCAACAATGGGAGGATTAATTCTCGAAAGTCCTTTTATTGCTACAGATAGGGTTTTCCGTTGTTATGAGGTACACTCACGGGGGCAAGATGCTCGCAATACATAATTTTCACCATAAAAGTCAAGTTTATCCTTGGTTTGAGTAAATCAAAATTTTATGCAATTTTCAACTCTTGAAATTTTCACAACAATTCAGCAGCTTAGAAAACTAACCCAAATAGATATTCAAAATCAATGGCGATATTGGCAAGACAATATACCTATTAATACACTTAAAAATTTAGATTCTTGGCAATTAGCTACAACAAATGAAAAAAAACATATTACTTGGGAAAAAGGTAAACAGATTTTATGGTTAGGGCAAAAGTTGACAATTCCTCCACATTTAAATGGTTATCTTCTAACGGACTTATCTTTACGATTGGGTTTGACTTGGTGGGCTGAATTTGCAGAAATTTATGTGAATGGCAAGTTGGTACAAACTGGAGATTTGTTTGACTGTTCTAGTCGAATTTTGCTGAGTCAAAAGGCGGTGGTTGGAGAAACTTTTATTATTGGCATTAAATTGGTAAGTCCGGTACATGACCGAGGTGCTTTAGTAAAGTCTTGGTGTGTCTATGAAAATATGGATAATTATCAGTTTGACCCTGGTTTGATGGCGGATAGATTAGAAGTTTTACTGGGATATTTGACTAAATTTGAATCTGAGATTGAATTTAATTTAGAGAGAATAAAAAAATCTCTCAGTTTGATAGATTTTCAGGCAGTTGGAGAGAAAGAAAAGTTTGAGCGATCGCTACTAAATCTGCACTCAGAAATAACAAAAATTTCTGATAACTATATTAATAGTTTAAAACTGAAAATATTAGGTCATGCTCATCTAGATTTGGCTTGGTTATGGGATGTCGCAGAAACTTGGGAAGCTGCACAACGAACTTTCACATCTGTACTCAATTTACAACAAGATTTTGACGAACTTATTTTCTGTCATTCAACTCCAGCATTATATGAATGGATAGAACAAAACCGACCAGATTTATTTAATAAAATTAAACGACAAATTGAGTTAGGTAAGTGGGAAGTTGTAGCAGGTTTGTGGGTAGAACCAGAATTAAATACAGTCGGAGGAGAATCAATAGTTAGGCAGGTTTTATACGGTCAATGTTATGTTTGGGAAAAATTTGGCAAATTTTCTCCTATCGCTTGGTTGCCAGATACTTTTGGTTTCTGTTGGCAACTTCCTCAAATTCTTCAAAGTGGAAATATCAAATATTTTGCTACTCAGAAGTTACGTTGGAATGATTTAACAGAGTTTCCTTTTGAAATTTTTTGGTGGGAAGCTCCAGATAAAAGTCAGATTTTAAGTTTGATGCTACCCCCCATAGGAGAAACTATTGAACCTGTAAAAATGGCAAGGTACGCTTATGAATGGCAAGTAAAAACTGGGGAAAAAAATGTTTTGTGGTTGCCTGGAGTGGGAGACCATGGTGGAGGTCCGACTCGCGATATGTTGGAGATAAGTAGAAGATGGCAAAAGTCTGGTTTTTTTCCTATGTTTGAGTTTTCGACTGCTGAGAATTTTTTTACTGAGTTAGTAGGAAAAAATTCAGGTAATTTTCCTATTTGGCAGGATGAACTTTATCTGGAATTTCATCGGGGATGTTATACAACTCATGCAGATCAAAAGAGATGGAACCGCCGTTGTGAAAATTTGTTGTACCAGGCAGAGTTGTTTGCTGTTTTTGCCTCAATTATTACTGGTGCTTTTTATCGAAAGAATGATTTGGAGATGGCTTGGAAGTTAGTTTTGTTTAATCAATTTCATGATATTTTGCCTGGTTCGGCTATCCCGGAAGTTTATGTGGATGCTCATCAGAATTGGCGGGAGGCGGAAAGGTTGGGTAAGGAAATTTTGGCGGAGGCTATGGGGAGAGTTGCTGCTGATGTTGATGTTTCGCCACCTTTTTCTTTAGATACTTTTGCGGCTGGAATGGTTTATCCGGTAATTGTGTTTAATTCTTTGAATTGGCAACGCTCGGAATTAGTTTCGGTTGCTTTGCCAGAGCCTCCCCAAAAAAAGGATATTAGGACAGCAGGGAGTAGGGAGGAGGAAGAGGGTTTGGAATTAATTCCTAACTTTCCAAATATAACCTCTTTGGAGGGTAAGGATGATGACTGGCAAGTTTATGACGATGCTGGGAAAATACTTACTTCTCAGATATCGGATAACAATTTATTGTTTGTCGCTTCTGAGGTACCTGGGGTTGGTTATCGTTTATTTTGGTTATGTTCTGGATGTTCAGATTTGAGAAAGAAACTATGTATAGACATAAATAACGCTAATTTTACACAAAGGATAGCAAAAAAAATTGAGAATGTCAATACTGTTAGTTTAGAAAGAGAAAAATGGGTGTTAGAGAATGGTTTATTACGGGTAAAGGTAGAGGAAACAACGGGAAATCTAGAGAGTATTTTTGATAAGGTTAATCAACGGGAAGTTTTGAGAAAACCAGAAGGAAACCAACTAAAAGCTTTTCGTGATCAAGGTCAATATTGGGATGCTTGGAATATTGATCCAAATTATCAGCAATATCCTTTATCTTCAGCAAAATTAATAAATATTTCTTGGGTGGAACAGGGGGCGTTAAAAAGTTGTCTACGGGTAATTAGAAAAATAGGTAATTCTGAGTTTTGTCAGGATTATATTTTGGAGATAGGTTCTCAACTACTAAAAATTAAAAGCTGGGTAAATTGGCAGGAAAAACATACTTTAGTCAAAGCAGCTTTTCCTATAAATATAGAAGCAGATTTTGCTACTTATGAAATTCCTTGTGGAGCAATTAAGAGAACCACTAAACCTCAAACAGAAAGAGAGAAAGCAAAATGGGAAGTTCCAGCTTTAAATTGGGCAGATATTAGTAAAGATAATTATGGAGTAAGTTTATTGAATGATTGTAAATATGGATATGATGCCAAACCTGATGAATTACGTTTAACTTTATTGAGGGGTTCGACTTGGCCTGACTCGGAAGCTGATGTAGGAATTCACGAATTTACTTATGCTATTTATCCTCATATTGGAAGTTGGGAAAATGCTAGAACTGTGCAACGAGGTTATGAGTTAAATATGCCTTTGCTTGTACAGATAATGCCTTTGATTAGTGAGGAAAAATCTAATGGAAAGTTGCCACAAGTTTATCGTTTTTTAGGTTGGGAAGCTAAGAACTTAATTTTGATGGCATTAAAACGGTCAGAGGATAATCAATGTTGGGTTTTTAGATGTTATGAATGTTTGGGGCAAGAGGCAAAGTTAAATTTGGAAAGTGATATTGGTTTAGGAATAGAAAAAGTTGTGAATTTGTTGGAGCAAGACATTATTGAATCTAATGTTAAGTTTGAGAAAGATGGTTGCAAAATTCCAGCTTGGAAAATAGTAAATTTTTCCTTAGATTTTTTGTAGGTATGAATTTGAGGAAATTATGTTGAATTAGTATAGATATATCCCTGACAATGTGAAATTTTGCCTCTGGAAAGTCCTGAATTTTTCCTGTTTATCTTTTTATTGTGATAAAATTTAGGAAGCTTTCTCTATAAGTAATTTGGTTAATTTTGCTCTAACCGAACATTGAGGGAGGGATACCACTCTATTGGTAAACAACAAGACTTATTTATATTTTGTTACATTAAATATATAGCAATTATATTTGATTTGTAATATTTTATGGCAGTTAGTGGTCAATAGTCAGTAGTTATATTTTTTAAGGTTTTCAGCAAGCCCTAATTAACTATTAAAAATATTATCACAACCAATTTGGAACTGCTATATGAATTTCAAAAAGGTAAAAATTAGTTTTAACTAAAAATTCACTTAAGAGGATAAATTAATGAATGGATCTT
Source organism: Trichodesmium sp. MAG_R04 (assembly GCA_023356515.1). Lineage (GTDB taxonomy): Bacteria > Cyanobacteriota > Cyanobacteriia > Cyanobacteriales > Microcoleaceae > Trichodesmium. Next base: position 16,214 of record JAKQYG010000026.1, read on the forward strand.
TTCGTGTTGGCAACATATTTGGCATACCATTTTATATTAACTCATCCTGGTTTTTAATATTAGGTATTCTTACTTTATTTTATGGTAACAATTTAGCAACTCAATTCCCCCAAGAATTAGGTTATATTTTACCTTGGATTCTAGGATTAATAACCCCATTATTGCTATTTTCTTCTGTCTTAGCTCATGAGTTAGGGCATAGTTTTGTTGCTCGATATCAAGGAATAGAAGTAAAATCAATTACTCTATTTATCTTTGGAGGTTTAGCTAGTTTAGATAGGGAATCTAAAACTCCTGCAGAAGCATTTTGGGTGGCAATTGCTGGTCCTTTAGTTAGTATATTATTATTCGGTTTGTTCGCATCAATTAATATATTTATATCAATTACAGGACCGTTCAAATCAATTGTTCAACTTTTAGCGGATATCAACTTAGTATTAGCATTATTCAATCTTATTCCTGGTTTACCACTTGATGGTGGTAATATCCTTAAATCTATTGTTTGGAAAATTACTAATAACCCTTCCAAAGGGATTCTTTTTGCTAGTAGAGTAGGTCAAGTATTTGGTTGGTTAGCAATAATTTCTGGTTTAATTCCTACATTTTTATTTAGTAGTTTTCCTAATTTTTGGAATATTCTTATTGGTTGGTTTCTTCTACAAAATGCTGGTCGTTCTGCCCAGTATGGAAAAATTCAAGGTGCACTTGCAGATTTAACTGCAGTAGATGCTATTGTTCCTGATAACCCAATTGTCTCAGAGAATCTGTCTTTACGGGAATTTGTGAATGAATATGTTATTGGGAAAGAAAGTAGAAAGCAGTTTTTAGTTACAGATCAAGTGGGGCAATTAGTAGGGTTCATTAACGTTGATGATTTAAAAATAGTTAATACTTCAGAATGGCCTTTGGTTAACGTAAAAGAATTAACAAAATCTCTAGCAAAAATAGAGTCTGTTACAGCTAAAACTTCCCTATTAGAAGTAGTTTCTTTGTTGGAGCAAAAGCAAATTAATGAACTAACTGTTATTGGTGAAAATGGTATCTTGATTGGGTTGATTGAAAAAGCTTCAATTAGGAGTTTACTGGCAAGGTAAGCATTCAGGTCTAAGAGCGATCACACTATGGATGACCAAAAGGAAAATGCGAGAATTTTTTTGGTTAGCTTGATTAAAAAAACTCGTAGGATAGATTAACAGTATGAGTAAATTATAGGTTTTAGGTGGCAGGTGGTAGGTGGTAGGTGGTAGGTGGTAGGTGGTAGGTTTTAG
>JAKQYG010000260.1 GCA_023356515.1 Trichodesmium sp. MAG_R04
CTTGTTCTAATTTATTTTTTAAATATTCAATATTATTGTGGCTATATTCGACAATTTTTGCACCACTAAGAATGGCTCCATTTTTCAGACTAGAATGATTATATTCATCTGATAGAATTAAGTCACGTTGACTAACAACTGAGGAAATTACACCAATGTTTGCTAAATATCCTGAACTAAACACTAATGCTGCTTCTGTTTGTTTTAATTTTGCTATTTCCAGTTCTAATTCCTGATGTATTTTTCGATGACCTGTTAATAAACGCGAGCCTGTACTACCGCTACCAAATTCTTTTGTTGCCTGGATAGATGCTGCAATTAGACGTTCATCTCCTGCTAATCCTAAATAATCATTACTGGCAAAATTTATTAGTTGTTTTCCTTCTAATTTAATTATTGCGCCGGGAATACTTTCAATAGTTTTAACTGAACGATACCAGTTTGCCTTATCTATTGTTGATAGTGACGACTCTATCCAACTATAGGGATTACTTTGCATTTTTAGGGAAACATAATTATTTATAACTTATCAAAAAACTGGGTTTAAATCTCACCCTTACAAGACAACTTTTTAGTTTTTTTTTCTAAATATACGCGTTATAATAAATGTTATATTACAGAACTTTTAACTTTTTATAAATAGTAAGTAAGCATTCAGCTTTTGAATTTATGGAAGCAACTACTAAGATTACCTAATGAGCAATTACATTTCCTTTCCTTCCGAATACTACCTGCTGAATACTTACAATAGTAGACGACAAATTAGAGAAGTTAGATATAACCTCCCTACAGATTTATCCTGTTTTTATGTGGTTTATTTGTACCATGGGCATCTTGCCTACCAAATAATAATTTAACTACTTACTACTGACTTCAGTTAACTTTTGACTACTGACTTCAGCTATATCCGTTCCTGCTGTCAAACTTTCCAGGGTAGCAGCTACATCAATACCAGCAGTTTGCTTTAACTCTTCAAAGAAAGCAGCCATTTTGGTAGCATTACCCCCACCTTGAGCATTAATCACAGTCACATTATCTACCTCCACCTCTGGCACAGTAGACACTATAATCTTCAACAACTCTTCCAACTTCTGATACAGAAAAACATCCCGGGCATTTGGACCAGCAGCTTTCCAAGATTCCGCCAATTTTCGAATACCCTCAGCTTGTGCCTTTCCTGGTTCTATAATAGCAGCAGCATCTCCCTTCGCCCGAGCCATCGCTCGCTTACATTCAGCTTCTGCGGGAGCAACCACATCCGCCTGTAACCTTTGCTCCACTTGTTTGATCCGTTCCTTCTGTACTGCTACCTCAGCCTGAGTTCGTGCTACTTCTGACCCAATATCTGCTTCTGCCTCAGCTACCACAGCTTGCCGTTTTGTTATCGCATCTTGAATTCGTCTTTCTGCCTCTGCACGAGCCATCTCAATCTCAGTTTCAATCTGTTTGAGAGAAGTATTCTTATGGTTTTCTGCAGACCGCATGATTGATTCTGCCTGACTTTTAGCTTCAGCAATGCGAGAATCTCGTAAAAGTTCCGCCTGTTGCTTACGACCAATAGAATCAAGATATCCCACTTCATCCGAAATATTCTGAATTTTCAGAGTATCTAGTATTAAGCCTAACTTTTCCAAGTCGTCTTCTGCTTCTTCTAGTAAGCTTTTCGCAAAAGCAATTTTATCCTCATTTACCTGTTCCGGTGTCAGAGAAGCTAACACACCACGCAAATTTCCTTCTAGATTTTCCTGAGCTAGTTTTTCAATTTCCTGACGAGATTTTCCTAGCAACCGCTCTATAGCATTATGAATGGTAGGTTCCTCACCAGCAACTTTTATGTTTGCCACACCTTCCACTGTCAAGGGAATACCACCTTTAGAATAAGCATTATTAACCTGGAGTTCAATAATCATATTACTCAAGTCCATGCGAAAAGCTTTTTCTAATAGAGGGACACGAACGCTACTACCACCTTTAACTAGACGATATCCCACTTTTCTCTCGCTGTCTCCAACACGGTGACGACTACCAGCAAAAATTAGAACTTCACTTGGTTGACAAATGTAATAAAGGTTGCGAATTACAAAAATACCCGCACTAGTTCCTACTCCGAAAACTGCGAGTAATGCTAATACTATTTCCATGATTTTTTAACTCCGTAATTTTATTTAGTAATAAGGAATAGAGAATGGTATTAAACTCCTTAAAAGTGCTGTAAATTTTAGTTGGCTTCATATACTTAACTTACAACAGTTTTTTAAATAGGAAAGTAAAATTGATTTTTAATCTCTATAATAACAACATCATTACAACCAATTTTTTGTCATTGAAACTACTTGTAACAAAATATCTATAAAAAGGATTTATGAAGCAAGTTTCCAAATAAGAAAACTCTATTTTTGAGCCTCCAGAGATTCGATTTTTTTACTATTCTGACTGCTGAAATTGCCTGTAACATCAACGCCAAGAGTTTGGTTAACATTTTTGAGGAACTGACGGAATATTTCTGGATAGGCATTTATCAAGCTAGCGATGGACTTACCATCCCCACTATCAATAACATTAACATTTTCCAGTTTAACTTGTCCTGGAATCTTAGCAGACTCCCGCAAAATCATGCTAATCTGCTGTAAGTAAAATAACTCAGCAGCATCCTTACCAGTCTCTTGCCAAACCAAGGAAAGCATATCGTTAACTAAAGCTTCAGCTTTAGCATTCTCTGAGAGTGAAGTGGCATTTCCCTTGGCTAGTAACTCTTTAGCTTGCCGTTGTGCTTCTGCGGGCAAAACTTCATCTGCTTCTAGACGTAACCTTTCTAATTCCGCGCGGACTGTTTGCAATAATTGTTCTGCTCTTGCTCTAGCTTCTTTGCCTGCTGCTATAGTCCGTTCTTCTTCAGAACGCGCTTGCTGTTCTAATTCAGCTTTGATTTTGCGAAGTTCGTTTTCTTTCTGAACTATTAATGTAGCTGCCTGAGTTTTGGCAATTTCTGACTCTCGTTTAGACTCTGCTTCTACCTGCTCTGCTTCTGCTTTAGCATTAGATTCGGCAATTTCTGCATCTCGGCGAATTATGGCAATTCGTTTGCGACCGATAGATTTGAGGTAGTCTACATCATCAGAAACGCTTTGAATTTTCAGGATGTCAAGTTGTAGACCCAATTTAGCTAAGTCCCGACTCACGTCTTCAGCAATGCGTTCGGCAAATTGAAGACGATCTTCATTTAATTGTTCTGGAGTGAGGGTGGCGACAACTCCCCGCAGGTTCCCTTCTAAGGTTTCTCTAGCAACACGGGTGATTTCTGAGGGATCGCGATCTAGAAATCTTTCTATGGCATTGCCTACAACGTTCGGGTCGTTAGAAACTTTCATATTAGCGATCGCTTGAATATTCAATGGAGTACCTCCTTTGGAGTAGGCATTACTCACTTCTACGGGAACTGGCATTGTTCGCAAATCCATTGTTTTAGTTGTTTCCAAAATTGGAATGGGAATTGCTCTGCCACCAAAGATTACGCGATAACCAACTGTTTGCCCTTCTTTGAGCCGCCGTTTACGACCGGATAAAATTAGAATTTCATTTGGTTTACAAATTTGTATAAATGTATTGATAAACCAAATTAGCATTAATGCTCCAAATATGGATATAGCTATGGGTAAAGCTGTAGAAATGGACACTGTTGAATCATCAGTGTTACTATTGTTTATTAGATTCGGATTTTGTGCTATTTCTACATTTTTTATTTCGCTCATTTCTGAATCTAAAAATCTATTTTTCATCAGATATATTTCCTCCCTAAGTTATTGTGAAATAAATCATCAATTTTTGACAATATAGCATGATTAACTACTCATGTTTATTTATGGTAATGAAAAGATAATTTTGAAACCACCCATACCTGGCTATTTTCCATACCTATAATAAATACTTTTTCTCCCTTAGAAAATTTGGTAGATTCTTCTGTACGTGCAATTAGCTCAAGATTAGACCCCTTAATATTTAGACTAACTTTACCCCTACTATTAGTATCAAATGCAATTTCTACTGTACAAGGTAAACCCAACAAATCTTGAGGACTAACCAGACTATTTATAACTTGTCGTTGGCGAAAGATAGACAACAATAATACTATTAATATACCCCCAAATATTCCTACTGCCACTGAGATATAGACTAGCATTAAAATTTGATTTTTCATCCTGATTTTTTCCTTAGTAAAAAAATCCTAAGATTTCTCCTCAGAAGACTTAGCCAGCCAATCTTCTGATACCACCCATATCCTATTATTTTCTACTCCTACTATAAATACTTTTTCTCCCTTAGTCAACTCCCTATTTTCTTCAGTAAAAGCAATAAATCCTACCCCAGTTCCCTTCACATTTACTTGTATTTTACCTTTACTATTTTTATTAAAAGGAATCTCAACCGTTCCCCAAAGACCTACTAAATCACTACTGCGCACCAAGCTATCAACCTGACTATGTTTTAGGGTATGTAACACCCATGCCATAATTGTACCACATAAAATGCCAACAATTATAGAAAGAATAGCAATTATTGTTGGTGAAAGACTCGCAGAAAGATAATATAATAAAATTCCAGTTAAGCCAAAAAAGCAACTGCCAAAAGTCCAAAATTTAAAGCTAAAGAATGGTAGCCATAACCCCCGATAACGTTGATATATTGAGGTTTTACCTTGTTTATTTTCTTTGTCAATTATTTCTAGGTCTGCCTCAAAATCTTGATCGAAGTCTACACCATCAAGGCCTGCAAATGCCGAAAGTGCAACAAATACTCCACCAATAATTAGACAGAAAATATAAGCTGATACCATAAGATGTCCTTCATGTTTTTTTATCTTCTTATCTGTTTATATTTTGGCAAATTAGTTTCCCTATTTACGAATTTGTAAAAAAAATTTGTATTTTAAATAGGAAACTACTTATTATTTTATAGAAGAAATTCTATAGGATCTAAAGTCAACAGACGACTAATTTCATCTGTTTGAAATCCCAAGCCATTGGTCTTTGAACTTTTGGTAATACCTGTACGTCGTATAATTCTGTAATTACTCCTTCTAGACGTAACCATTCAACTATACCACCTGTATTAATATCAATTACCATTAAACCACAACGAGGTTTCGCATCTTTAGTCAATAAATTTTTATCTAATTCTAAACCTGAAAAAGTCTTCTCCCTTGGTTTAGATAATCCCATAATTGCCCAATTTTTCCAAAAGGCTAAACCTCGCAAAAAACCAGGGCAAAAAGTTATCGGTTCAAACTTACATGTATTTAAGTCAACTACACCAAAAAAACCTTTTCCAGAGTTTAATAACCACAACTTTCCTTGATAAAATCTAGGGGAATGAGGCATGGATAAACCACTTATAATAATCTCGTTTGATGCAATATCAATTACACAACCACCATCTTTTCTTTGATCTCGCCAACCATCAATTACATCTGAAGAACTAATAGCAGTAACATAAGTAGCTTTTCCTTCTACCATTGCTAAACCATTTAGGTGACAACGGTCTTCATTAATAACTTTAGAAATAAAAGGTGGTTTCCATAAGGGAGTACAACTATTTTTATGACTAACTGTAGCTAAACAGTTTAATAAGCTACTAACAAAAATGACAGAATCATTTTTGTCAACAACAACATCATGGATATCTAAATCTCCAGTTGTATCAGCTATTCTTGGCACATAAAGTTTATCATAACCATTGTAAAATTGTTCTTTTTGGAGAATATTATCTAACTGCCAGAGTTGATATTTTGAACTCATATATAATCTTTCTGAAGTAGCATATAGTCCCATGGCACGATTAAACAAACACTCAAAACCAGAAAACTCACCTTGGGGATTAACTCCTAGCAAAAGTAATCTAGAAGTTTTGTAGGTGGTAAATGCTAGACTAATTTTTTCATCTTCTAACCAGTTACTAAAAGTTCGAGAAGCTATGATTTGTGGATTGGATTTTGCGAAATTATTACCGTTAGATTTTTGTTCCATTTTTGATATTTTCTGAAAGTGAA
>JAKQYG010000261.1 GCA_023356515.1 Trichodesmium sp. MAG_R04
GTCCTAGTTTTTTCCAATTAATTGCTCTAGTTTGAACGGAACGAACTAAATTTTGTATTTCCTCTAAAACTAAAGGTATAAATCTTAAAGATAGGGTTAAAGTTAAACTTATTTCAGTTACAGGTAAGTTGAATTTATTGAGAATTCCCATTAATTCCTCTATACCTGCTGTAATTTCTTCTGAAGCTGTGGTTAAAAGATATAGGTTAGTGCTATAAATAACTGTAAATAATAGGGTAGCGATACGAACGCCTAAATCTACTGAACGACGGGTTATGGTAATTGGATTTTGTTGGAAAATAATATAGCTATAAGAGGTTGGTTGAGGTAGTTTGGTTGTTTTTGTGTTTTCTGAAGTAGTTTTTTGAGAAGTTTCTTTTCCTAATAAACTAAAAATATTTTTCCAAGTTTTTGGTTCTGGCGCTATTGATAAATTAGAGGTTTGTTGAGCAAAAGTTAGTTCATCTTTTGGTAGGCGAGGTTGATAGTTGATTGAAAGTCCATCAGGAGCGATCGCTGCACTCATCAGAAATATTAAAGAACAGAACATTAGTAGCCAACCTATTTGTTTTTGCCAAACTCGTAAAGGAATTGAGGCGGTAAATGTTAAAATAATTAATATTGCAACTAATATTAAACGCCAGATGGAACTACCTAAAACAGGGCTGAGAAGAAAGCTCATTAGCCAGATTAATTTAACTCTAGGGTCAAGTTTATGTAGCCATGTTATAGGTTTTTCTAGATATAATCCTAAAGGTAGCGATCGTAATAAATCCATCTTAATTAATTAAGGGTTAAAAGTTAAAATACAAAACTGAATTTGCAAGGGGAAGTTTTCATACTATCTGGTATTTCTCTACTATAATTTACCTTTTTTATTCAATTTGTTCAATATTTATTTTTTCTTTCTTCCAACCTCAAAACACAATTTCTGGATGAACTAACTCAAAACCTTCATTTCTCAATTTTTGATTTGATACCCTAACATTAAAAGGGCGTTTTGAAGGAGTCGAGGCATCCCAATAAATCTTTCCTAAACCATGATATTTGTGTAAACCATCAAGTAGTTCTCGACTAATCATCGGTACATTACTTACCAAATTATAAATACCTTGCAAATGTTTTTTCTTAGCAAATTCCAACCCTGCTACAATATCATCTAAATGAATCCAGTTAGTGACATCATCTCCTTTACCGGGGCGAGTTTTGCCTTCCCACCTACTAAAAATTTTCACTAATTCCCGACCTGGGCCGTAAATTCCTGCTAAACGCAGGATACACACTCGTCGTTGGGGAATGGATGCGGATAATAACACCTGCTCAGTTTCATAGAGAATATTGCCATTTTCATTAGTGGGAGTAATGGGGGAATTTTCATCTACCCACTCACCATTTTTGTTACTATAAACTGAGTAACTACCTGTATAAATTATTTGTTTTACAGTAGGAGTTTTTTTTAAGGCAGTTAATAAAGTTCTGGCAGTTTCTAGGTAAGCTTGCTTGTATCCGATATGATAGCGATCGCCTACGCTCAACAATACTACTTCTTGATTTTGCAATATATCCTCCATATTGCTAGAGTCATTGCCTTTCATTACTACTACCTGGGATGTTATATCTTGTAATTCTGAAACTCTTTCAGGACTAGTAGTAGTTACAGTTAATTGATGACCTTTCTGACTCCAGAATTTGGCAACTGCAGTACCTACATAACCGCAACCAATAATTACAATTTTCATTCTGTTTTTCCAAATATTACTTAGGGCCTACTTTTTAAATGTCAAAGTATTGACTGATTTTGCCTAAAGCCTTTTTGGGGCTTTGCAAAATTGCCTGCTTTTCAGCATTGAAACTTCACTTAATGACTTCTTTCTATTACGTCCAGTCTTGTGTTAATTGATCCACTGCTCTATTACCTCATTAGTGAGCCAGAATGTCAAACTCCCTCTTTAGTTTAAGGAAGCATTATACTCAGAGCAATTCAAATACTAATAGAATCAGTACTTACGCAACGGCACTAATTGTAGTGGCAATATCTTAAAAAAGACAAATTTATCTGCCATATATAGCGGTTCTGCGTAAGTCCTGAGAATTTAGAATTTAGAATTTAGAAGTTTTTTTTCTGAATAAGTCATTTAAATGTACAAAAGCTTATTGTCTTCAATGTGCAATAAAGCCTTGGCACAGGGTAAAATTATTTGTGGGATTATTTTAGTGAATTGGTATAACTTTTCTAATATTCTCCTTCTTTTCTAGAATTATTTACAGGAAAGCAGGTTTGACAAGCTGAGATTTAAAGTATAGAATTCTCTGCTGGTGGGGTACAAAATTAGTTTGTTGTTCAAGGGGTAGGGAGTAAAAAAAGAAGAAAAATAACTGTACTTCAATAACTTGAGAAAAATTATAAATAATTTAGAAAAAAAAATACATAAATTAGGAGGTTTCTGAGATGGCTAAACCAATCAAATTTGGAACAGATGGCTGGCGGGGTGTTATAGCTGATGATTTTACATTTGAACGAGTTGCTCTAGTTGCTGCTATTGCAGCTAGAGTTTTGGGCGAAAATTATGCTGATTCTACTAATAATAGTAAAACAGTAATTGTTGGCCATGATCGTCGGTTTATGGCTGAAGAATTTGCTCAAGTAGCTGCTAAAGCTGTTCAAAATGCAGGATTTGATGTTTTGTTAACAGATACTTATGCTCCTACTCCTGCTTTTAGTTTGGCAGCATTTCAAAAACAAGCTCTTGGGGCAATTGTGATTACTGCTAGTCATAATCCAGGGAAATATTTAGGGTTAAAAGTCAAGGGTGCTTTTGGTGGATCAGTGGCTATAGAAATAACTAAAAAAATAGAAGATTTATTAATAGTTGAAACTGAAAAAAATCAGGTTAAAGGAAGTAATATAGAAAGTTTTAATCCTTGGACTAGTTATTGTGAAACTCTACAAAAAAAGGTAGATTTTGATAAAATTAAGTTAGCGATTAATGAAGGTAGGTTAAAAGTTTTTGCAGATGTAATGCACGGAGCTGCTGCTGGAGGTTTACAACAAATATTGGGGGTAGAAATTGAAGAGCTTAATGGCAATAGAGATCCTTTATTTGATGGTGGAGCTCCTGAACCGTTACCTCGTTATTTAGGTAAGCTTTTTAAGGCAATTAAAAGTTATCGAGCAGGAAATCAAGGAAGTTTAGCAATTGGATTAGTGTTTGATGGAGATAGCGATCGCATTGCTGCTGTGGATGGTGAGGGTAATTTTCTCAGTTCTCAAATTTTAATTCCAATTCTGATCGAACATCTAATAACTAGCCATGGGTTTAGTGGGGAGGTGGTCAAGACTATTAGTGGTTCTGATTTATTCCCTAAAGTGGCAGAATTATACAAAAGGCCGATATTTGAAACTCCAATTGGTTATAAGTATATTGCTGATAGAATGTTGTCAACTCAGGTACTTGTGGGTGGCGAAGAGTCTGGGGGTATCGGTTATGGTACTCATATTCCAGAAAGGGATGCTTTGTTATCGGCACTTTATTTGTTGGAAGCAGTGGTAGTTTCGGATCAAGATTTGAGCGTTATTTATAGCAAACTGCAAGAAAAAACTGGTTTTAACTCTATTTATGATCGGATAGATTTACCTTTGATTAATATGGAAGTGCGATCGCGCCTGTTGGAGGAATTAAAAAATAATCCTGTAACGGAAATTGCCGGACAAAAAGTGGTTGATAGTTTGGCTATAGATGGGTATAAGTTTCGCTTAGCTGATGGTCGTTGGTTATTGATTCGATTTAGTGGTACTGAACCTGTTTTGCGACTGTATTGTGAAGCTAGGGATACGCAGAAAGTTCAGCAAACTTTAGAATGGGCAAAAAATTGGGCTAATAGTATTTAGCAGTTTGATAGGTTATATCATCAGGACTTACGCAAATCTACACTTGAAAACGCCATATGTAGGGGAAAATGGCATTCGCCCTCACCCTCGTGTAGTACCTGTGCATAAGTCCTGATCAATTTAAAAAAGTGCTGTAATATCAGGTTGCATTAATTAACCACAATACAAAAAGATGGTTATAGATAATTTAGTCATCTTTAGATGACTTAAGCTATCAGCCAAGGATTTCAATCCTTGGCGAGCTTGGCGAGCTTGGCGAGCCATCAGGTATAAAGTTGTGTAATATCATGTCCGGTTGAATAGGTATCAGAACTTACGCAACGGCAGTAATTGTAGTGGCAATATCTTAAAAAGGAGTAATTTATGTGCTACATATAGCGTTGCTACGTAAGCCCTGGGTATAAATAAATTAGGGAAAAGTAGGGACTAACGGCCGTTTTGCTTGCGCATACTTCGTTAACCCTCCGCGAGATGAAACGCCCCTACAGGAGTCAGGAGGGAAGAGGAGGAAGTTTTTTCTCGCTAATTATCCGGACATGATATATAGCAGTCGAAGTATAGCACTACGGGTAAGTAAGAAGTCAGAAGTAATCCCTGACTGAATTTCAGCATTTAGTAATGTCCTAACCTTTGCTTCGAGTGCTATAACCTTGTCATCCGCCAAGAAATAAATTTCTTGGCTCACAGGAAAAGTCATCTTAAAGATATAGCAATGAGCGCTGGCATCTTTACATATTACAAAGATTATCTTAATGTAGTATTTCCTAATGTATGACCTGCATTTTTCATACATAAATTAGGCGATCGCCAAACATTAAAGTTTTAAGGATGCGTGTAATGGTTTTAAAATTTACAGTTGATAACGGCTTTGTTGCATGAATGTTGCGATCGCATCCGTTCTGCTATCCCTGACACTACTCCCCCGCCTTCTCATCTTGGAACTTGATTTATAGCAGTCGAAGCAAAGGTTAGGACATTACTAAATGCTGAAATTCACTCAGGGATTACTTCTGACTTCTTACTTACCTGTAGTGCTATACTTCGACTGCTATAACAGACAAGTAAAAAATCACATTCTTGTGTGATAGGGTTCCCAAAGCGTCTCCTCTGAAGAATCATATCAAAGAGCAACTACACTAATTATTCCTATAGCATATCTTTTACCACTAGACATCTCCAGAAAAGGTTCTCATATCCTTAAGCAACCGTCCTAAATTTGGTATTTTTGGAGAAGTCTACTAGGGAAAAACTTGAGGATTTTCAATGAAAGCTGCATCTACACAGTCTCTAAAATTCTTAAATTCCTTGAGTCTTTGTCTGATCCAATTTTTGAGTACAAACCACCAACGTTCTATCTTGTTAAAATCTGGGGAGTAAGGTGGTAGATACCAGATTTCACACCCTTGCTTGGCCACTAATTCTTCAACATAAACTGACTTATGAAACGTTGCGTTATCTACTATTATCACTTGCCCTGGTTGTAATTTTGGTAGTAAACAATGTTCCAACCAGTTCTCAAATAAATCACGATTACAACTTCCTACAAATGTTAAAGGAGCAAACATTTTTTCTTGATTTATAGCTGCAATCCAACTTACTCTCTGAGTCCTTCTTCCTGAGTTCATACCTGGTAATCTTTTTCCTTTAACTCCATAACCATAAGGATAATCTTCTCGATTATCTATTCCGGCTTCATCTACATAAACAATACTTTTGTTGTCTATTTGATTCACTTTCAACATGAACTCTTCTCTTTCTGATTCGTCTCTTTCTTGATAACCATATGTTTTTTTTTACGAGTAAAACCAATTTTTTTTAAACCTCTACCAATAGTAAAACGACTACAATTTCCCCATTTTCGAGCCATTTGTTTTTGAGTTTGCTCGTGATTAGCCTCAACAAATTTTTCAAATTCTTCCCAATCTTTAATTTTAGATGTTTGAGGAGGAGGTACATTGGCCTTAGGGACTATTGAGCCTGTGGTTAAATATCGATCTCGCCATTGATGAAGAGTGGGCCGACTTATATTTAATAAACGACTCACATGACTGATAGACATACCATTAATAATCAGATTAAGAGCCCGTTCACGCAAATCTTGACTGTAAGGATATACCATAAGACTCAAATTTGATTTTTTAAGA
>JAKQYG010000262.1:0-3863 GCA_023356515.1 Trichodesmium sp. MAG_R04
TAATACAAATTACTACTAATGTGATACGGGTGAAAGTATTGGTAATAGAAGTAAAAAAATGTACTACATTTAAGACTATAGTAATATGTAAATATGTGAGCGCTCATGGCTATATATTCTTTTCAATAATAAGTTCTACCTACTCCCAAGTAGGTAGAACTTACTAGCATGGAACATTATTTCAGCTTTGCTAAAGCAAAATTAATCTCTTTTTATCCTATTGCCACTAGGCACAGTCTAGACATTATATTCCATTTTTGCTGGTCTAACCCACCATAGCTCATCTGGTGATAAGCTGTTGATGATACTTTCGATACGTCTGTTCTTTCTTTTCTTTTTCTTTTCGAGCCTTTGCTCAACTTTATTGATTTGGTACTGTAACTGACTTTGTTCCCAGGCTTCATCCTCAGTAGGCCAGTGATATGCGGGCATGAAACCAGTCTCTTCCATCTCATCAGAGACAAACCATAAAAACAGTGGTAAGGTTCGCATCTCCATAATCACTTTTTCCAGGTCAGCATGAAGTTTGATTTGGATTTCTTCATTCCCTTTTACACCAGCGATGTTACTCATCTCGTGAGGATCTTTAGTCAGATCGTATAGTTCATACTCGAACTTCTTACCATCCGGAGAGAAGTAAACTGAATATTTCCACTCCTGGGAACGAATTGTACGGATGAGCTGAGGTGTGTCGCTTAAATCATCTGGTAGGCGACCGTCATCATTAGCAAAGTGTACATATTTCCGGTTTGTAGTAGCTGCGGGATTTGTGAGCATAGGAGTTAAGTCTTCACCTCTGAAAGCAAAAGAGTAAACATCATAAACTCCAGCAATCTTGGCTAAAGTTGGTAGAAGATCGATTGCACTTGCAAGGGTGTCGGTTTCTTTAGCTTGAGGAAATAGTTTGGGGTTAGAGAAAACTAGAGGAACATTAATTGTTTCTTCATAAGCATTGTAAGGCTTTTCTCGTAATCCACCATGAGAAAGACATAGCTCGCCATGATCGGCAGTACGGATAATTAGGGTATCTTCAGTTAAACCCTTGGCATCAAGAGCATCCAAGACTTTACCCATTTCCTTATCCACAAGAGTTTTGAGGTAACCATAGAAACCTACATAGTTCTTCTGAATTTTTGTATCCTTGGTAATATCTCTTCTGTCACCACGTTTCTGCATATTAAGCAAAATCGTTTGGACATCAGGCTTAAATGCTAAATCCTCAGTGATGCTTTCTGGTAATGGCAAATCGTAGATATCCCCATCTGACTCTTTATATCCTGTAGAATAGTCATCATCACTATCATCATAATTAGGAGCAACCCATACATCATGAGGATTAACCAAGGATATAATCAGACAAAATGGCTTTTCTCCTTTATAGTTCTCAATAAATTCAATGGCACTTTCCGCTGGAGGAGCTGGTAGACAATTGTCACTAAATGTGCTTCCATCTACAAAGCGTGCGTCGTTGTTGTAAATTGTGCCTCCTCCCAAAGTCCGGGGATCGGCCTTAGAATCACCAGCATCACTTGGATTCCATTCTGCAAAACCATAAGCTGCCTTCATGTACTCAATATCTTTGGATGTCCATTTGGCGGTGCCGCTAGCTGGATGGCTTAAGTGCCATTTGCCTTTCCAAACAACGTGGTAACCTGCTGTAGTGAGTACATGGCCTATGCTCACCTGAGTTGGCTTCAGGGCATTTGCCGTATACCCGACAGATTCTTGGCCTGCGGTTTTGTCTTTTGGCATTCCCAACGTCTTGGCAACACCGTTTTCTGTTGGGTAAGTGCCTGTCAGAAGTGCTGCTCGTGATGGCGAACAAGCACAGGTAGCAATAGTGTTATTCTTGAAAGATAACCCATTTTCTTTCAGCCGTATGCTTGCAGGTAAGTGTTGCTTCTCAAAATCAGGTAGCCAGTCCTGTGCTGCACTATCCTGGTCATTCAAAAGGATTACAATGTTAGGTTTCTCTGGTAGATTTCCAATACTCATAGAATTCTCTAATGTGTTTCTCGCATAGGAATTACGCAGTGCCGCTATATATGGCGTATAAATTTGTATTTTTCAAGATATTGCCACTACTATTTATAAGTGCCCTTGCGTAAGTCCTGTTGAATTTAGGGTGAAAATAACAAATAGTAAACGCTATTTGACATAACGTAGCCTATTCCATATAAATATGGTACAACAATTCTAGTAGATTAGCGAAAGTAAGGATCAAAACTTAACTGGTAGTGGTGTATAAATGATTTTTGCAGTTAGACTTCTGATAGTGTAAAGATGATAGTGTAGATGGTTTACTGATAAACAAATATCATCACTTACAACAGGACCACCAAAAAGCAAAGAAATTTACTTCGCAAATTACCGAATGTGTTGTCAACCTAAACTTTCATTTATCATATCACAGTTACAAAATATTTGTCAAGTAGTTGTTGTAATTTGCCTTAACATTACGATCGCCTCAGTGCCTGGGTCTTATAGACGAGTTTTCCATTGGGAGATTTGAGATTCTTCTTTTTTCATTTCATCCTACTAAACAAGATTAAGAAATGACTTTTCTGGAAACTTTTCCGTAATCATCATTACAGGTTTACGGTTGCTAAAAACGCGATAGGTTCTAAACAGCATCTTGTCTTCTTTCTCTACTAGAAAATAATTCGCCAATTTACCTATAGGTTCTTTACCAGAGCCAACTATTTCTTTAAAAGTTTCAACTTTATATTGCAGCCAAAGTTTACCGATGGGAGTCTCAGACTTTAGTAAAGCATCTTGAAACTTTTGATCAAGTCTTTCTGGCACAATAATTGATTCTGCATAAAGATAATTTTTACGACTTATTTTTCCTTGTAATAATATTTTTCTATCTATTACTTTAGCTCCTTTAGGTAAATTTAATACCGGAATTTCTTTGACTGTGGAAACCAACTCTTCTGATAATTTGATTACATTAATATTTTCCAAGCTGAAAGCTTCTAACATTTCGGTGACGGTTCCATCTGTTGTCAACAAAATCCTTTGGAAAGTGCTGAGATTTGATTGTTCTATATGACTCCTTTTCAAGGAGTCATCTAAATCTGCTCTCATTAAGTCATAATTAGATTCTACTTTTATTTCTCCATTTTTTGTCTGCATTTTTCATTACCACCTTAGTTTTACTTGTTCAATTTCAATCTTTATAGCCATCAAAAGTATAGCTAAATAAATCAATATCTGCTTGAAAATTTTCAGTTACTATTTTTTTAGTTTTTTCGTTATAAAGCGATTTGTAATCTCTATTCCCAGAGCTATTTACATGAGGCAAGCTAGGATTTATATTGAGAATTTTACAGACAGACTGAAAATCTTTAGCTAAATTTTCATATCTGCCGACAAAATCAACAATCAATTTCCCATCGCGGTCAGTAATAATATCCTTTTGTAATTTTGTTGCTCCTTTAGGAAAGGGATTTTTAGTTTTAATTACCCATTCTAAATATTCCTCAAATCCTGACATTGACTTAACTAATTCATATCTGATATGAGTTGGTTCTTTGAGAATAAAATGATAATAGGAAACTTGCCAATCCCAGGGATTTCTGACAAAAGCAAACTTATAAAAGTTGTTATAAACCTCCTCTGGCAACTCTTTTTTTGCATCTCTAGCTTTAGCGTGCCAAACAGTAGATTCCCACATTTCATACATGGGGTTAGGTTTATCTCCTAAAATTTTGGGAGGGCGAGCTATTTTGAATTTTTCTAGTTCTGTGGCATATTCTTTTAGAGCTGCTTTAATACTGGAGCCTGCTGCTTTGGTAACGTGAAAGAAAATAAATCTATGACTGTAGGATATTAGCATCAATTTCTTTGAGAAAGGAAGA
>JAKQYG010000262.1:3963-6012 GCA_023356515.1 Trichodesmium sp. MAG_R04
GATAGAAAAAGTTATCCAAATGGTTGTCATAATCACGGACAAACTTAAAAACTATATGCTCTGTTGTTCCTAACTTTTGAAATTTGTTAGGTTTATCCTGGTCTTTAACTTCCCATATATCTTGTGGTAAATTCAGAATATCTTCCCTAATCGAAGAAATATCGACGGGCCCTAATTCTCTCATTGTTTTGGTTTTGTTTGAAATCGCTTTATCTGTTTGGTCTTTAGGTAATATTGTTGAAGTCATTTAATTTAGTCTCTATAAGATTTGCGGTCGGTTCAACTATTGGTAATATTTCAAGAATTTCTCTCTCATTTTTTCGCCATTTATTGGGAGATGGTGGTGATATAGTTTCTGCAGAATTTGGCAGAGATTGAGATAACTTTTCTTCAATTTTTCCATCCCAAGAAAGTCCGACAAATTCCCTAATTTCTCCTATAACTTTCTTCGGTTCTTTTATCAAATCTTCATATCTTAATAGACACCAACAAGATGAAGGAAGAGATTGCAAGTTATCCCAAATACAAGAGTTAGCCATTTTCCACTGATAGGCAGCAATTTCGGCAATGGAACAGTTTTGCAGAGACTGCCATCCAGGAATTAGCAGAAAACTCCAGTTTTTTTCCTGCCAACCCGGTAGTTTCGGGTAGGAAATAAAACGTTTTGCTTTCCACCCTTCTATCATGCTACTGATATTACCTTTCGGTTCCCGATAGAGAAAGATAAATAAGGCATCGGGAAAGACTGCTTGGAGAAAAGGAACCCGCAGGACATTTTTTGGAGTTTTCTCCAAAAAGCGAATCTTCTGGGGGCGCTCCTTAACTGGTAAATTAATATATGCAGTTTTGGAGCGATCGCGCAGTTGCCTTACAAACCCATCTCTTAAGGCTAGACTAACATGGTGCAGAGCATCTGCTGCTGTTAGACGGTTGGAAATATAATTCCTGAAAGCTGGATGCAGTTCGGGAATGCCCTCCATAATATCGTGACTCTCCCTGCCAATAGTCCAAATATCAGGAAACTGAGAGAGTGTCTCAAATAAAAGTGTGCTACCTGCCCTTGGTGCCGAGAGGATAAATATGGGTCTGTCAAATTCTGGCAACTGGAAATCTTCTTTGAGCAGTCTCAGGGCAATACTCTTTTTTAAGGTATTGGCAAAGTCCTCAGAATTTTGTAATTCTGGAGGAAGACGATGCCATACTTCCTCTGGAGTTAAGGGGGTTCTAAAAAATTCCAATACCTGTGAATTTTTGGGGAAGTTACTCTGGGAATTATCCACTAATTCATATGAAGCATCCCACTGGAGTTTTGGTTTAACTCCTAGCATGAGCTTCCCCACTAATTGACGGTCAAGGATTCTTGGATTTGAGGACGCGCAGCGCTCAGGCATAACTTTTTTTAAGATAATCTGATAAAGTTACTCCCACAAAGTCTCCATAAAGTATTCCTTTGGATGTCAACTCTATAGCACTGTCAGATACGGAGATAAAACCATCTAATTCCAAGTCTGTCAAGACGGAAGCACAGAGAGTTTTTAAATTGAAGCCATAATGCTTTTTGAGTCGATCCAAATCCAATCGTAGCAGCTTCATTCCCAATAAAACATCCCGAACCATCATATCCAAACTGCTTAAATTGTAGCCTCTAGCTAGGGGGAGTTGCCCAGAGTCTACAATTTCTGCGTATTTTTCTAGGTCTGATGTATTCTGCAATATGGAATCTCCCATAGTTCCAAAGGCAGATACACCTAAACCATAGAAATCCATACCTTGCCAAATATTGTAGATGTATTCGCTCTTGTCACAGCCATCCTTAGTATAGGTGAAATGACTCCATGGTAGGTAGTTGGCACGGCCAAACCTTTCCATAGCGTATTCCATGAATTTCAGTTCTTGATCTTCTGAGGGTAATTGAACGACATCTTCTCGGACACCTGTTTGGTAAACTTCGGTGTTGGCAAAGGCTTCCATTTTATAAACCGTAATACTCTCTACCCCAGTTTCTATTGCTCGCTCAACGCTTTGATGCCAAGTTTCATCTGTTTCCCC
>JAKQYG010000263.1 GCA_023356515.1 Trichodesmium sp. MAG_R04
TTGGTTTGGCACAACTAAACAGAGGTGAAGGAATAGAAGCACAAACTGTTATCAAGAAACTCAAAGAAAAAGTTCACCAAGCCAAAGAAAAAAAATAATGAGAACTTGTTTGATTTCTCCTGAAGCAAGTTAAGATTTAGATGAAATTTTCGATTATTTTGCTAGTCTGAATGTAAATGCTGGCGAAACATTCGCCTCTTCTGGCATATCCCGAGAAATTGGCCCTGTGTAGATGGGGGATTAGGGATGGGCTTGACATAATAGCAATGTTCGTGTTAGAGGTCGGTCATCCCAACGGACAAAGGGATTTGGGGTCAATATTTTGAGGGGTTGGCGATCGCCTCCTTTGGCAGATTCCAAGATATTGGCCCAAGGTAATGAGGGATTAGGGTTCAGCTAATATAAGCGAGGTCATTATAAAAATATTCTTTCTCTCATCTTCTTCACAAACTCTGGTACTTTGAGAATAATAACTAACTCGATTTAGAATAATATATTCTGAAAGCAAGGCATGGTAAATATTTGGGAACTAGACTTTTATAGTCGTCCAATACTCGATGAGAAACAAAAAAAACTCTGGGAAATATTAATTTGCCAAAGTCCCATAGGTATTAATGACACTACAAACTCTTTATATCGTTACTCAGAGTTTACAGATAACCAAAAAGTAAACTCCATTTGGCTGCGGAATGCTATTGAAAAAGCGATCGCTCAAGCCCCAGAGCCGCCAACAAAAATACGTTTCTTCCGTCGCCAAATGAATAACATGATTATCAAAGCTTGTGGAGAACTAGCCATACCTGCAGTTCTAAGTCGTCGTACTTATTTACTTAACCAATGGTTAAAACAACGAATGGAAGAAGTTTATCCAACTTATCCCAGCTATCAATTAGGAACAAACCCTTCAGATAAATATATAAGTTCTGCACCACAACCTTTACCAGATGCCTTAATTGGAGAAAAGTGGACATTTGTTAGTTTAGAAGCAGGAGTTTTTACAGAAATGTCAGAGTGGGATATTGATTTTGGAGAAGCTTTTCCTCTCAGCATGATGAATCTTGGACCTAATTCTCTTATTCCTGGTTTAATCATCTATTCATCTAGGGCACAACCTTTAGCAGCTTGGATGTCAGGACTAGAGTTAGCTTTTATCCAATTTAATCCTGCTTCTCCAGCTAGATTATTACTAAACACTGGAGGTAATGATTGTTGGATTTTAGCTAATCTTAATAATCCATCAACCATTGCAGAAGCTCAAAGATTTTCTCAAGCCAAGTCAAAGGCTAAAGAGGTTCATTTTCTAGGAGTACAGTCAAATCCAGAATCAGAATCATTTGCTGGTTTTTGGTTATTACAAGAAATTAATATTTAGTTAAACTTTAGGTGGTTTAAATTTTAAGCGAAAAAAACTGTTGAAGTTGTTGTCTCAAATATTAAAAGGAGAGGTGCAGCGAGTTATACTAGCCCATAAAGATAGATTAGCTAGATTTGGGCTTGACTTATTCAATTAGATGTGTCAAAAACTAGACTGTGAGTTAATAGTTTTGAACAGCAAAGATTTATCTCCAGAAGCCGAAATGGTTGAGGATATTTTAGCTATATTGCATTGCTTTTCTAGTCGGCTTTATAGCTTAAAAAAATACAAAACTCAAATTAAAAATGACCTAGAAATATGCACAAGTCACTCAGAACCAAACTTAAATTAAATAATAAACAAAAAACTCTGATGGCACAACATGCAGCAGAGCGTATACCAGTATAAATTTAAGAAATGCGGTAAGCTCAACCGTGAATGTCAGTGGATGGGTAACCGCCGACAGCCTCAGTTGAAGCAGGAAGTAAACATCAATTTGTTAGGTTATGTAAAACTTTGTATCTGTTTTATAGAACAGTTTGTTAAAAATCCCACATCACGGGGCGATCATCTAAATAATTGGTAACTATCTGCCCAATAACATCAATTTCTGCCAGCTCATTTGAGGATAATTTAACATCCGCAGCTTTAGCATTAGCAGTCGCTTGTTCCGCATTTCGCGCCCCAACAATAGCATTTGTCTGGGGTTGGGCAATTAACCATGCGATCGCTAATTCAGCCATAGTGCAATTTTTCCTTTCAGCAATGGGGCGCAGTTTTTCTAACGCTGTTTGTACTCGTTCGTAGTTTTCCTTAATGGAAAATAGTGTATTCTTAGCACGATGATCCCCTTCAGCAAATTTGTGGTTGGGTCCGAACTTACCTGTTAATAATCCCTGTGCTAATGGAGAATAAGCAATAATAGAAATATTATTTTCAACACAGTAAAGCATTTCTTTTTTTTCTATTTTTCGCCAGAATAAAGAATAGGGTGGTTGTAAACTATCAATCCTACTATATTGAGAAGCTTCCGCTATTTGTTCACTAGAGAAATTAGAAACACCAATTGCTCTAATTTTACCTTGTTTTTTCAGTTTATTTAAAGCATTCATTGTTTCTTCAATTGGTACAATTTCACTCTTAAATGCCCCAGAAGGCCAATGAATTTGATAGAGATCAATATAATCAGTATTGAGATTTTTCAGAGAGCGATCACAAGCTTCTATAACTTGGTCATACTGGAGATGATTAGCAAAAACTTTAGTTGCTAAGACCACCTTTTCCCTGACATCTGCCAATGCTTGAGCTACGATTCTTTCTGAGTAACCATCTCCATAAACCTCAGCAGTATCAACTGTTGTAATACCTGCATCAAAAGCCCCCCTAATTCCTTTAATAACTTCAGCATCTTCAATACCAGTCCACATCTTTTTTCCCGCCTGCCATGTACCCATAATGACTGGGGTGATTTTTATATCAGATTTACCTAATATTCGTTTCTCCATTATGGCCTCCTAATTATTGTGATTATAAACCCAAACTCCGTACCTTCTAATGTAGCACAGAAAGATACATGAATCGTCATCAAAATTACTGATAATATCTTTGGCAAGGGGAAGGTACAAACTGTAAAATCAAACTGCGTTCCTCTGTAAGAGCAACTACTTCTTAGCATTGATTATATTGTTAACAAATGAACTCATTAAAAACATCGAAATATCCATCTTAATGTGGGAGTATTTGTTAGTTTTCCTAACTAGCTTTTAATAACCACAGTGACATAAAAAATAATAATGAAATGATATTGCATCTAAGTGAGCATATTTAGTTTCAATGTTAAACTTTTTGATAACTAATAATCCTATTTATATAAAAAAAGGTCAAAATAGTCAAATCTGATTTATAATCCTAAAAAACTAAAATACTAGTAAATTATAAATGCTACAAGTCAACGAAGCAGAGTCAATTATTTTAAATCTAGTACAACCCTTAGATTCTCAGAGGGATATAGAAACAATAAACCTATTAACCTCATCAGGGCGGATATTAGCTAACCAAGTCATCAGTGAACTTGATTTTCCTCACTGGGATAACTCAGCAATGGATGGCTATGCCCTAAAATTTGCAGATGTCAAAGACTGTAGCCCAGAAAATCCTATACAACTGGAAATTGTAGAAGAAATTCCTGCAGGGTATAAACCTCAAAAGCAAATTCAATCAGGGCAAACAGCTCGTATTTTTACAGGGGCTTGTATGCCTATAGGAGCAGATACCATTGTTATACAAGAAGTCACCAAGCGAGAAGATAATAGAGTACTTATCTTAGAAACTCCAGAACCCCAAGCATTTGTGCGATATCGTGGATCATTCTACCAAGCAGGTACTCCTGTACTCAACCCTAAAATTTACTTGGGTGCTACTGAAATAGCCGTTTTGGCAGCACTTCAATGTACTCAAATCAACGTATATCGGCGAGCAAAGGTAGGAATTTTTTCCACTGGTAATGAGTTGGTCACCCCAGATCAACCTCTAAAACATGGTCAGTTAGTAGATTCAAATCAATATGCTTTAAGTATAGCACTAGAGCAAATGGGGGTGGAAGTAATAAAACTTGGTATTGTGCCAGATAAACGAGAAATTTTGCAACAGACTATTGCTCAAGCTATTTTAAACACAGATTTTTTACTTTCTACTGGTGGAGTATCAGTGGGAGACTATGATTATGTTCAGGAAATTCTCATAGAATTAGGAGCAGAAATTCATATTCATTCTGTGGCGGTTAAACCAGGAAAACCATTGACAGTAGCAAATTTTCCTAATGCTCAATGTTTATATTTTGGTTTACCGGGAAATCCTGTTTCAGCTTTAGTCAGTTTTTGGCGGTTTGTGCAACCTGCCTTGAAAAAGTTAGCTGGAGTTAATAAAGCAGAATGGGGACCGGAATTTGTCACAGCGCGACTGGTTCAAGATTTACACTCTAAGAATAAACGAGAAACTTATCTTTGGGGTCAGTTAAACTTAGGAAATGATGGCTATGAATTTAAACTTGCCGCTGGTAGTCATGGTTCCGGAAATTTAATTAACTTAGCAGGATGTACAGGTTTAGCTGTCGTACCAATGAATGAAACTTTGATTCCGGCAGGTAATTCCGTGCAAGTATTAAAAATTAGTTGATAGTTATGATAGGGCTACGGGTAAGTCAAAAGTCGCTAAATCAAAAGTAATTCCTGAATAGCTTTAAGTCTTTATAAATGTCCGTGCCCTATTGATCTAGTGCGATATAATTACGGTAAATTTGATTGACAGATATATTTAATTTACCAAAGTTTTATTGTTTTCTCTAGGAAAATTTGCTAGAAGTAAATAGTAACAAGGAACAAGGTAGAAAGCGAATAGTGTTGAAGTATACGAAGTACATATATAAAAAATTAAATGTTTCCAGTGCGGGATCTTGCCCCCAATAGATGTAACTCACTAAAGTATAATCCTCTTTCCTGTCGCTTCATAACACTTTTGCAGAAAACTGAAATAATGCTTTTGAAACACTGTTTGAGAAAATTTATCAGCCTGCTTTCTAATAATTTCTGGCTGAAAATACCCCTGAGAACTTTCAAAAAATTTTACCGCTTCTATTAATGCTTTTTCTGTTTGTTCAGAAAACAATAAACCCGTAGCTGAATCTGGATATTTTCTCATATCTAAAACCGTTTCAGTTGCTCCACCCAAACTATAAGCGATAATAGGAGTGCCACAAGCTTGTGCCTCTACTAAAGCCATACCAAAATCTTCACAAGCAGCATAAATAAAACCCTTAGCTTCTGACATATATTGAGCAACGACTTCTTCAGGTTGCCAACCCATAACTTTAACATTAGACCTAGCAATATAACGTAATTGACTTAATTCCCTACCACTACCAATAACTACTAATTCCCGTCCTAACTGATTAAAAGCTCTAACAATTAAAGATATTTTTTTATAACTCACCAATCTACAAACTGTCAGATAAAAATCTTGTTTCTGAGATTTAAAAGGAAACTTTTTCACATCTACGGGCGGATAAATAACCTCAGCTTGACGTCGATAACAACGCCAAATTCTACGAGCAGTATGTTGAGAATTAGCAATAAAATAATCTACTCGGTTAGCAGAAATAACATCCCATTCTCGCAGTTTATGTAAAATATATCGAGTAAAAATACCAGGAATACCTTTACCAACCTTACTACTATTTAGATAATCAAAAGTTAAATCCCAAGCATAACGCATAGGAGTATGACAATAACAAATATGTAGTTGATAAGGTGTAGTTAAAACTCCTTTAGCAACTGCATGGGAAGAAGAAAGAATAACATCATATTCTCGTAAATCAAATTGTTCAATTGCTATTGGCAATAAAGGTAAATATTTTTGTACTCCGTTACGAGCTAAAGGCAAATATTGTAAAAATGTTTTACCTATTTGACGTTGATAAAAATAACTTTCTGGGTTCCCCGACTCAAAATCAATTAAAGCATATAAATCTGCATTAATATGCTTGAGAATTTCCTTAACAACCAATTCCGAACCCCCAGTTGCTTTAGGAGTTAACCATTCATGAACAAGAGCATATTTAACTTCCACAATAGACTTCTAAGTATTATAAGTATTAAACAACA
>JAKQYG010000264.1 GCA_023356515.1 Trichodesmium sp. MAG_R04
TTTTCCTATTCCTTCAATACCTCTTGATGAATCTCCTTCATCTCTACAAGCATCTAATATTAGAACTATATTATCTGCCCCACATTTTTGAATTTGTTGAATAACATACTCTACAGAAATGGCACTTCTTTTAATATTTGGGTGTCCATCAGCCGGTATTAAATAATCAATACCATTTTCTCTACGACCATGACCACTAAAGAAAAACCAAAAATTATCACCTATCCCCAGAAATTCTTTTTTAAATTCATCTTCTAACAAAAATTCTAAGTTAGAACGAGTAGGCCTAGTTGAAGCGCCATTAATCTCTGGAGAATGATCTGAATAATAAAGAACTTCATCAAAACCTGCTTCTTTTAACAAAAAATTCCTCATCTTTTCAGCATCATTGGCAGTATATTTTAAAGAACGAAAAAACTGATATTCTTGAACACCTATAGTAATTGCTATATTCGTCATCCTTTATTTACTATCCTTTCAACTTAAACTTTATAATACTTACCTAAAATAGTCATTTTCCTTCTCCAGTTCACGACCAGTTCAAAGGAAAGTGGTGAGGCTTAGAAGCCTGATTTCTGCTAGAAGAATTTCTTCTTTCGTTTCTTTCGCTCCACTTTTGTTATTGTTTTAATATGCCATGGAAACTTCCATAGGAATTATTAACCTACAATAAATCTAGCTTACTATTAGTTCAACACCAGTTCAAAGGAAGATGGTAGGACTTAGAAACCGGGGTTCTGATAGAAGGGTTTCTTCTTTCGTTTCTTTCCTTCCACCTTTTTTATTGTTTTTATATGCCGAAGTTCCTCCGCCTCCATTTGGTCTGCCTCAAACTATTTATTTTATATTTAAAGTAAGATATTACAGAATAAAATAGGTAAATGTTATCAGATATTTGCCTAGCACTATAGACATGCAAACTCAAAATTGAGAGCCTATAAAATAACTTTAATTTCATTATCTGATATTACACACCCTATGTCTAAAACCCTCAAGCCTTGACATTTTGCCCTCAATTCATCCCTGAAACTATTGAAATATCCTTTATTATTATAAATATCTCGAATAGTATGTTTATTTTCTGAGAAAATTAAATATATAAAACCATAAAGAAAAAAATGTCATGCCAGAAAATTTCAGAAGCCAATTAGTTACTAAAGGAGTACAACGTGCTCCCAACCGAGCAATGCTAAGAGCTGTCGGCTTTGAAGATTCAGACTTTACCAAACCAATTATTGGAGTTGCTAATGCCTACAGTACTATTACTCCTTGCAATATGGGTATTAATGATTTGGCCATGCGAGCTGTCAATGGAGTGAAAGAAATTGGAGGAATGCCACAAATATTTGGCACTATTACTATTAGCGATGGTATTTCTATGGGTACTGAGGGGATGAAATATTCTCTTGTCTCCAGAGATGTTATTGCCGACTCCATTGAAACTGTTTGTAATGGCCAAACAATGGACGGAGTTCTTGCTATTGGTGGGTGCGATAAAAATATGCCAGGAGCAATGATAGCGATCGCTCGGATGAACATTCCTGCCATTTTTGTCTACGGTGGCACCATTAAACCAGGCAACTATAACGGTAAAGACTTAACAGTTGTAAGTGCTTTTGAAGCAGTAGGAGAATATAGTGCTGGAAAAATTGATGAAACACAATTAACAGAAATTGAACGTAGAGCTTGCCCAGGCGCTGGTTCCTGTGGAGGAATGTTTACTGCCAATACTATGTCTTCAGCTTTTGAGGCAATGGGTATGAGTTTGATGTATTCATCAACAATGGCTGCGGAAGATCCAGAAAAAGCGGATAGTACAGAAAAATCAGCTCATGTATTAGTAGAAGCTATTCAGAAACAAATTCTGCCTCGTCAAATTATTACCCGCAAAGCCATCGAAAATGCAATTTCAATAATTATGGCTATAGGGGGTTCCACAAATGCAGTATTACACCTGTTAGCAATTGCTCATGCTGCGGATGTGGAATTATCTTTGGATGATTTTGAAACAATTAGGGCGCGAGTACCTGTATTATGTGATCTGAAACCAAGTGGAAAGTACGTTACAACAAATTTGCATCAGGCGGGTGGAATTCCTTTAGTCATGAAAATGCTCCTAGAACATGACTTACTTCACCCAGATGCTTTAACCATAACAGGTAAGACTATTGGAGAACAGTTAGCAAATATACCTTCTGAACCACCTTCTAATCAAGATGTAATTCGCCCTTGGGATAATCCCATGTATAGTCAAGGACACTTAGCTATTTTAAAAGGAAATCTAGCAACCGAAGGAGCCGTTGCTAAAATTACAGGAGTCAAAAATCCAGAAATAACAGGCCCAGCAAGAGTATTTGAGTCAGAAGAAGCTTGCTTAAAAGCAATATTAGCAGGAAAAATTCAACCAGGGGATATTATTGTAGTTCGCTATGAAGGTCCTAAAGGTGGGCCAGGCATGCGAGAAATGTTGGCACCAACTGCGGCTATTATTGGTGCTGGTTTAGGAGATAAAGTAGGGTTGATTACTGATGGTAGGTTTTCTGGTGGTACTTATGGTATGGTAGTTGGTCATGTAGCTCCAGAAGCAGCAGTCGGTGGTGCGATCGCTCTAGTTAAGGAAGGAGATATGATTACTATTGATGCTCCAAGGCGTTTTTTGCAATTAAATATTTCTGATGAGGAACTAAAACAACGTCGCCAAGTGTGGCAACCACCTGTACCACAATATACTAGAGGTGTCTTAGCTAAGTATGCTAAGTTGGTTTCTTCTAGCAGTATTGGAGCAGTAACTGATGCTGAATTAGGTTAAATTTTAGGCTGTTACTGAAGTGTAAATATGGTTTTCATGTTTTAGGACTTTAGGGAATAGTTAGAGGCGTTGTATGCAACGCCCGTTCGTTCTCAATAATATCTCTATTCCCTATCCTTTATCCTCTATTCCCTGTAGTTATGAATTATTCTCAACCTCCTCGTAATGCTCAAACTTTCTTGGGTAGTATTACTCAAGTAGTGAAAACTATTCATGCTAGTATCAACTTTTCTCGACTAGCATTGAGACCTGATGCTAAAGTACCAGAACTCTGGATACATGAAACAGAAGCTACTGTAGCTAAAAAATATCCTCTTTTGGGCGATCGCTATTTACTTGGACGCTCCTCTCAAGCTTGTGATATTGTCGTTCGTAATCACCTAATTAGTAAAATTCATCTATCTATCTCACGAAGCTCAGAAAAAGCTCGTACCTCCTATATCATCAAAGATGAAAATTCCGCTAATGGGCTCTACAACGGAAAAAAACAGATTTCTAGTCTGACTTTACGTCATGGTGATATCCTAAGTTTAGGACCACCTGCATTATCCAATGCTGTTAAAATTCAGTATTTCTATCCTCCTGCTTGGTACACCCAAATCTTTCGTTATAGTCTCTTTGGTATTTTTGGATTCACTGGTTTGGTGAGTTTAATTATTCTACTTGAATGGACAAAATTTCAAGTATACCCCTTACCCAACCCAATTACTGGCCCAGTAGTCATCTATTCTCGTGATGGGCAAACACCTCTACGTCCAACTTACAGAAATTCCCATTATGAATTGGGAAGGATTTCTAAATTTTCTAAATATTTACCAGATGCAGTCATTGCTTCTGAAGATAGTCGCTTTTATTGGCATATTGGTATAGACCCCATCGGAATCTTTAGAGCAATATTGACAAATTTACGTTCAGATAGTATAGTGGAGGGAGGTAGCACACTTACTCAGCAACTAGCAAGAAGTATATTTCGAGATTATGTAGGTACTGAAGACTCTGCAGCCAGGAAAATACGAGAAGCGATGGCAGCATTAAAATTAGAGAGTTTTTATAGTAAAGATAATTTATTATTAACTTATCTGAATAAAGTTTATCTGGGATTAGATTTATATGGATTTGAAGATGCTGCAAGGTTTTATTTTGGCAAGAGCGCTCAAGACTTAAACTTATCAGAAGTAGCAACATTAGTAGGAATATTACCAGCACCTAATAGTTTTAATCCAGTACAAAATTATCAAATAGCTATAGAAAAAAGAGATAGGGTTCTTTATCGAATGCTTAGTTTAGGTATGATAGACCAACAGGAAGCAGATAGAGCTAGGCGATCGCGCATAGAAATTAATCCCAAAGCTATAGAAATCATCCAAAGCACAATAGCACCTTATTATTATAGTCATGTCTTTAGTGAACTAGAAAATTTACTAGGAAAAGACTTAGCTAAAGAAGGAAATTTTATTGTTCAAACAGCTTTAAATCCTGAAATTCAAGCCCATGCAGAAAGAGCTTTGGAAGATACAATTAATCAAGTTGGTTCTTATGGGAGCTTTTCTCAGGGAGCTATAGTCACAATAGATTCAAGGAATGGGGAAGTTATTGCTTTGAGTGGAGGAGCAGATTATCAAAAAAGCCAGTTTAACCGGGCAACTCAAGCACAACGTCAACCAGGTTCTACTTTTAAAGTCTTTGCTTATGCTGCTGCTATAGAAAAAGGGATATCACCAACAAGATTATATTCTTGTAGTTCCCTCAGATGGATGGGTCAAGCTTACCAGGGTTGTCAACGGAGTAGTGGTAATACAAATATGTATGATGCTTTGGCGCTTTCTGAGAATGTGATAGCTTTGCGGGTCGCTCAACAGGTAGGTTTAGATAAAGTCGTAAAAATAGCAAAGCGTTTAGGGATTAAATCTAATTTAAATGCTGTACCTGGATTGATTTTGGGTCAAAGTGAAGTTAATGTTTTAGAAATGACTGGTGCTTATGGGGTATTTGCTAATCATGGAGTGGCCAATAAACCCCATACTATTAGAAAAATTATAGATAGTAGTGATTGTAGCGATCGCAATAATACTTACACTTGTCGCTGTATTTATTCATATAACCCCGACCCAAATTGTGAAAACCCCCAGGGAGATATTCAAGCAAACCGACCTATTCTACAACCATATGTAGCAAAGACCATGACTCAAATCCTCCAAGGAGTTGTACAATATGGTACAGGTAGTAGTGCTAATTTGGGGTTGGGAGAAGCGGGTAAAACTGGTACAACTAATCTAGGAGTGGATTTATGGTTTATTGGATATATTCCTAACCAAGGTATGGTTACAGGAATTTGGCTAGGGAATGATAATAACTCTCCTACTTACGGCAGTAGTCGGCAAGCTGCACAATTATGGGGAAATTATATGAAAAAAGTTGTGGGTAAGTAAGAAAAACCTTAAATTTATTTGCCTAAATATTTATCTATAGAAAGCAATAATTTTCTGTATTCTTGAATTATAAAAACTGCTATATTTATTTACTATTTCATCTATATTTAATTAGGGTAGCCTAGAGTAATAAAATTTGGTTCAAAAATAAAAAGTATAAAAATTGGAGTAAATCTTAAAATAAAGGGATAAATAATATAGAAAACTATATATTTATAAAGTATTGACAGGGTAAGTGGACAACTAATACTCCCAAGATTTATTTTAAATATGAGCAAAGTTTGGTAAAATCTAATTTTGTAAATACTCAATAGTAGATTGGTAAAAAAATGGATATTAAACAAGGCTTTGTTGGTACAATTGGTAACACACCATTAATTAGGTTAAATAGTTTTAGCGAAGAAACTGGATGTGAAATTTTAGGCAAAGCAGAATTTCTAAATCCAGGAGGATCTGTAAAAGATAGAGCAGCACTTTATATTATTAAAGATGCAGAAGAAAAAGGTTTACTTAAACCTGGTGGAACAGTTGTAGAAGGAACTGCTGGTAATACAGGAATAGGTTTAGCACATATTTGTAATGCTAAAGGTTATAAGTGTTTAATTATTATTCCCGAAACTCAATCTATTGAAAAAATGGATGCTTTAAGAACTTTAGGTGCAGAAGTTAAACCTGTTCCAGCAGTTCCCTATAAAGACCCAAATAACTATGTGAAAATGTCAGGTAGATTAGCATCAGAAATGGAAAATGCTATTTGGGCAAATCAG
>JAKQYG010000265.1 GCA_023356515.1 Trichodesmium sp. MAG_R04
GCGTTGTTATTGCCACAGTAAAGCTATCCGCCATTGAGTGAGTATTACGAATATATTCTATACTGAAATATTTACCCAATCTAACAACATCACGGGGGCGAACAGTTTTCAATTCTGTACAATTTTGAACTCCTGCTTCCTCTAATTTATTGTAGAGCAGAGCCATCGCTAGCCTAGGTCCATAGATGACTGGAATTTCTATATTTTTTAAATGAAAAGGTATGCCACCAATATGATCTTCGTGACCGTGGGTGACAATCATACCTTTGATTTTATGACGATTTTCACACAGATAGGTTACATCTGGTAAGACTATATTTACACCGTGCATTCCATCTGTAGGAAAGGCTAATCCGGCATCAAGTATAATGATTTCGTCATCGTACTCGAATATACAAGTATTTTTCCCTATTTCATGAAGTCCACCAAGAGGAATAATTTTTAAAGTGGAGGGTGATTTTTTTCTAATCATAATTGTCCTATTTTTACTGTTATTTACTTTGTATAACTTTGAGTGATTGTCAATGATATTTTATATCTCTTAAAATTTAGAAAAACTAACACCTTGTATACAAGACTTTAGTAAAATTAATAAGGATTAAGGAATCATTGCTCAGCTTGCTAATAAATTCATAATTTGAGAATATTTAGTTGTGGGAAAAATTTTTATCTATGAAGCTAGCTCATAATAAACCTAATTTACCCATTTCTGCTGATAATTTTTCAGTAACTTCTATTGATGAATCGCATAATGGAGGGCGAGTAGTACCTACTTTCCATCCTAACAGATTTAGAGCTACCTTTATAGGAATGGGATTAGTTGTAGCAAATAGAGCTCTAAATAAGTTGAATAATTGTAGATGGATTTTTGTTGCACGCTGTACTTTACCTGCTTCAAATGCATCTATCATCTCCTGTAGTTGCTTTCCTACGAGGTGACTAGCTACACTGACAACCCCACTGCCACCAATAGCCATTAATGGTAGAGTTAGGGAGTCATCTCCAGAATAAATCTTAAACTCTGGTGCAGTCAACTGTCTAATCCGACTTGCTTGGTCTAAGTTGCCACTTGCTTCTTTAATAGCAACAATATTTGGAATTTCCGCCAGTCTTGCGACAGTTTCTGGTTCCATATTTTTACCTGTACGCCCTGGTATATTATATATCATAATTGGTAATTCTGGGGTAGCTTCAGCGATCGCTTTAAAATGCTGATAAAGTCCCGACTGTGGTGGTTTATTATAATATGGCACCACCTGTAAAGAACCGTCTAAGCCCAATAGAGCTGCTTTTTGGGTAGCTGTGATCGCTTCACTTGTTGAGTTTGACCCAGTACCTGCTAAGACTTGAGCTTTTCCTGCTACTGCTTTTTGAACCACCTGAAATAGCTGATATTCTTCTTCCCATGTCAAACTAGGAGATTCACCTGTTGTTCCACATATTACTAATGAGTCTGTTCCGTTTTTTATCAACCATATTGACAACTTTTCTACTTCTTCATAGTTAACACTACCATCTTGGTTAAATGGTGTAACCATTGCAGTTATAACACTACCAAAGTTTACCACACTTTCTCCACTCCTTCTAGACATTATTTTAATTTATTTGCTTTGCTAGGTTTTCCTAGTTTTTGGAGTCATCTATAAAAAAATACAGTTTAGACTAAGACCAAAACTATTATGATACAAAACCATGAAATGAGTTTTTCAGTTTACATAAACGCAAAAAAATCACTCACTAAACTGTATTGATTTATAAACTTTTTTTTTTAGATTCATATCACCTTACAGTATATACAGCCAAAAATTTTTCTTTTTGTATAACTGTACTTTTAAATTATAGTTATTAAAAGTTGGGCATTCAATTACAAACTCCTTTTTTCTTGTTTTTTTGCCACACTCAATTAAAATGCTCCTACTGGCCTCCTCAACCATTTTTTTGCTACTAATAATTCAGCAATTTGTACTGCATTCAAGGCAGCTCCTTTTCTTATCTGGTCTCCACTCAACCATAATTCTAATCCGCAAGGATGAGAAATATCTTGCCGAATTCTCCCGACCAAGACATCATCTTTACCACTTGCTTCCATTGGCATGGGAAAATAATTTTCTTGCCAATTTTCTACCAGTGTCACTCCTGGTGCTTGACTTAATATTTCTCGTGCTTTAACTACACTAAATGGTTGAGCAAATTCTAAATTAATTGCTTCTGAATGCGCCCTTAAGACCGGTACTCGGATACAAGTTGCTGTAATTCTGAGTTCGTTATAGCTAAAGATTTTTCTTGTTTCATTGAGCATTTTCATTTCTTCTTGACAATATCCCTGCTCATTGAGTTGGGAATTATGTGGGAATAAATTAAATGCTAATGGGTAGGGAAAAATATCTGTTGTTGGAGTTTTTCCGTCTAATATTTCTTTGGCCTGGATTTTCATTTCTGCCATTGCTCTTGACCCTGCCCCACTCGCTGATTGATAAGTAGCTACTACTAATCTTTGTACCGGCTGGATTTTGTTTAATGGCCATACTGCTAAGCTCATTAAGATTGTTGTGCAGTTAGGGTTAGCAATTATACCTTTATGTAGAGCTGCTGCTTCTGGGTTAACCTCTGGGACTACAAGAGGCACTTGTGGGTCCATGCGAAAAGCACTAGAATTGTCAATAACTACAGCTCCAGCCTCTACTGCTTTCTTTGCCCATACTTTTGATGTAGATGCACCTGCTGATGCTAACACTAAATCTACTTTTTGAAATGAATCATCTCTTACAGATTCTACTTGTAAGTTTTCTTCCTTAAATTTTAAGGTCTTACCTGCTGAACTGGGTGATGCTAGTAGTTTTAATTCTGCTACTGGAAAGTTCCTTCTTTCCAGTAATTCTAGCAATTCTGTACCTACTGCACCAGTTGCTCCTAATATTGCTACTCTACATGAATCTGACAAATTATCTGCCTCCTTGGGTGTCAATTTTGAACAATTTTTTTTTTATCTAGGGGTTAAATTAAATCTAATCTAATAATTTGTTATATTGGGTTTTAAAACTGAGATTTGAAACAAAAGTTGTTTGTTTGCTAATAGTAAAATAGTAAAAATTCCTGCAAACCTCAGTAGCTTTTCTCTTTTGCTTAAAAGCAGTAAGGTTTTTACGTAACTTAAATTCAATTAAATTAAATTACTATATTTTTACCATTTACCCTGCAAATTATTTGCCCAAAATCCGCCGTATTTTTTACATTTATTGCCGCATTTAAGTCCAGGTCTATCACTATGCTACAATCTGTGTAAGAATGAGTTATTTGATGATAATTACTGAGTTTTTTTTACTACAACTTGAACAACTTTGAGTCTTTTTTGTGAGGGTTTACTAATATTGTTGATTCAAAATTTAAGTGGGTATCAAACCGAATTAATCAATTGCTAACTCACAAAATCATAGATTATGCTTTGAGGCTCAAGAGCAACTTTAGCTAAAATCAATATTTTGAATAGTTATTCCAGAAAATCATAAAAGCTCTACTACCTTTCTGGCGTAAAGGTAGAAACAGAGTATCCATTTTATATTTAACCACACTTAAATGTCAAACAATTATCATTAAATAAGTTCAATATAATCTATGACTATGTCTTACAATGGTTTTTTGGGTATAATTGTCTACCATGACTAATCTCATAAGAAATATATCTTGATAAAAAATTAAAAAACTCCTAGAGTTAATGTCTGAGTGATCAGCACAGGTTAGTAGTACAGTAATATGCAAAGATAAATTACTGGAAAGAAGGAAATAGTAAAATTTCCCTAAAGCTACCCAAGCAAGAGATATTTGATTATAGCCTAAGAAAATCATAACCTAAATAATACTGACTAAATAAAAAAGCCGATGAAAGTTACCCAGGAAAGACTACCAGCTAGCCAAATAAGTCTAGAAATCGAGATTCCACCAGAAATGTCTAAGAATGCTTATGAACAGGTAATTCAGAAATATACCCGTTCTACCAATATTCCTGGGTTTAGAAAAGGTAAAGTACCTCGAAACATTTTGCTCCAAAGACTGGGGAAAAATCATATCAAGGCAATGGCCTTAGATGACTTAATTAATGATTGCTTAAAAAAAGCAAGAGAACAAGAGCAAATAAAAGCAATAGGCCAATTCGAACTTAAAATAGAGTTTGAAGAATTAGTAAAAACTTTTGAACCAGGAAAAGAAATGGTTTTTTCAGCCAAGGTAGATGTAGAGCCAGATGCCAAGGTTGATAATTATAAGGGATTAGTAGTTAAGGCAGAAGAAGCTAAGTATACCCCTGTCCAAGTGGATGAGTTTCTTGAAAAACGTCGCTCTTTAATGGGGACATTAATTCCTGTGGAAGGAAGAGCTGCTGAGTCAGGAGATGTGGCCATAGTGGATTTTGTAGGTGTAATTCCACCAGAGACGGAAGGAGAAGAAGCAAAAGAAGTACCAGGGGGTAATGCTCAAGATTTCCAAATAGATTTAAAAGAAGGAGAATTTATTCCTGGCTTTATTGAGGGAATAGTGGGAATGAAGGTAGAGGAAACAAAGGAAATTTCGGCACAGTTTCCTTCAGAGTATAGTGAGGCAAATTTAGCTGGTAAGTCAGCGATATTTACTGTAACTCTCAAAGAACTTAAAAAAAAGGAATTGCCAGAATTAGATGATGATTTAGCTCAAGAGATTAGTGAGTTTCAAACAATAGCTGAATTACGGGAGTTTTTGGAGAAAAAATTTACTAAAGAAAAAGAAGAAGAAACAAAACAAAACAAGGAAAAAGCTATTGTGGATGAGCTGGTGACTAATCTAGAAGTAGAAATTCCAGAATCTTTAATTAAAAATGAAGTTAAACAAATATTGGCCCAAAGTGCCATGGAGTTGAAGCAGTATGGAATAGATGTCAAAGATGTTAAAGAATTATTCAGCGGTGATGGATTGACGAAAATGCAAGAGCGATCGCGGCCTGAAGCAATTGAGCGCTTGAAAAGAGATTTGGCTATAGCCACAGTAGCAAAAAAAGAGTCCATTATCGTAGACCAAGAAGAAATAGTATCAGAGTCAGCAAAGTTAATGAAGCAACTTAAAGGAAAGGATTTTGATCCAGATAGAGTAATGGAAGTAGTTACTGAAAGGTTATTGAAAGAAAAAACTATCAAATGGTTAGAAGAAAATAGTACTGTGGAATTAGTTCCTGAAGGAACTTTAAACATAGACTCAGAAACACCTAAAACTAAAGAAAATTTAGAAACTGAGGTAGAGGCAGCAATACCTCAAGCTAGTGAAACTATTCTAGAAGTAGAGGCAGAGCAAATAACCACTGCAGAAAATTCTCAGGAGCAAGAATAATAGATAGGAAATAGCCCAGATAATTGGAGGAGTAATAGTTGATGAAAACCCCTGATAAATACTGTTAAACTTCCTAAGTAGGGCTTGCTGATTAATAATAAAAGCATTGACATATAAAGGCAATATGTTTTTTTTGGTGGCAAAAAGTACCAGCTTTTTACTGGTTTGAGTTGGAACAGTTAGGATTTCGGGCTGACCATGGTAGAAAAATGAAGGGACAAATATATCCAACTACCTCCTCTACAAATTTCCCCCTTCCTTTGTAGGTAGGGATGTTCCATGGAAATTCCCTACTTTTCCGCCCTGGAGATGTTAGGGATGGGTCCCCTACCGCTGAAAAAGAATTTTTCAGCAGTTCCTAATTATTTAGTTTAAAATAGAGGGAAAAAAGCTAAAAAGCAAAGTTTACTTGAGTAAAGGTAGTAACTTGTTTGACAAGAATTGATTTAGGAATAAAAACTTTTGGTACTCTTAGTGACCCAAACACCTTTGAGACTCCATCTTCCATGAAAAGAGCGAAAATAAAGCTTGGATTGATACAGTTCAGAAACTCGAATAAGGTGCTAGGCAACCGTCGTGCTTGAAT
>JAKQYG010000266.1 GCA_023356515.1 Trichodesmium sp. MAG_R04
CTATAAAGACCAAACAAGGAGCAGATTTTTTGGCTTTGGCAAAAATTTCCCGTAACTTTGCTTCTGCTTCCCCATAGTATTTGCTCATCACTTCTGGCCCGTTGATGGCCATATAATTTAGTTTCAGTTCTTTTGCTATGGCCTTAGCGGTTAGAGTTTTACCTGTACCTGGTGGTCCCACTAACAAAACTCCACGAGAAGGCTCAAGTCCTAATTTGGATAAAAGATCTGGGTGTTTCAGTGGAAGTTCTATAACTTCTCTTAACTCTTGAATTATCTCGGACATACCTCCAATGTTTTTTAAGGTAGGTCTCGATTTAGTTTCTGAGGGTGAGGTAGTAAAGTTAGTTTGCTTTTGAGGCCTGCTTTTTCCGGAAGGCTGTTTTATTTTGTTTTGACTACAACTTCTTCTGTTTGGTATGTTGGTTATTTTTGGAATCTTGTTAGTAGCTCGGGATCGTACTTGACAGGAAATTCCTAGTCCCCCTATTCCGGCTTTTTTCTCTAGAATTTTTGTCATTTGTATTATTTCTCCTAATTCCAACCCTAAATTTTTTTTATTCTAGTCTAATTATTAATGGATATATCCGAATATTTACAGTCAAAAGTTATACAATTTGTTAATTTTTTTTAAATTCAGTCTAATTGTTAATGGACATATCCGAATATTCAAGATGTCAGAACTTACACAACAGCACTAATTGCAGTAGCATTTTCTTGAAAATGACAAATATTTACACCATATACCATATATAGCTGTACTCCGTAAGTATTGAATATATAGCAATCCTAATTTTGTTTATTTATCTTAAAAATCTTGCCACTTTTTGAGAATAGGTTTGGGTAAGACTATCAGAGTTTATTTCTAGTTTTTGAATTGTTACAATTTATTTAGGGTTGCCATAGATTGTTTCCAAGAGAATGATAAACTCGTTGTATCCGTGAGTAATTATACGGGGGGGGCGGTAATCATCAACAATCATACAGAACCCTTTGGGAGAATTTACCCCGCTAAATCAGTCGCAATAAAGGAATAAGGGAACAAGAAAACCCTCCTAAAACATCCTGGTAATATAGATAAAGAAGCTAGGAAGCAATTATTCGTCAGTCTATATACAAGGTTGTAGATTTTAGGAGGAGTATGATTGAGTGAAAAGCTGCAAAGCTGACTTACTCAATGTTAAACGTAATGTAAGGTAACGAATAGTTATAAATAAGGCCAAGACACTAAAAAGACATTTAGGAAATCCTAAACTATTTTTAAGTGTGGCATGGGACTCAAACGATATAGCGTCGCTGGTGTCTGCCTAATATCAAATGGATAAACATAAACTCGAAACAGGTGAAAGTTAGAGTATTCAAATTGCAAAAGTTAATTTACAGAGCATCCAGTCGTGGTGAAGATGGCCATGAACTTAAGACTATAGCAATGAGCACTCACATCTTTACATATTACTATCGCATTTAAGTGTAGTACAATTTTACGCTACTATCTACCAATACTTTCAAATATATTACATTAGTAGCAACTTGTACCATGTAAATATACCAGCGCACGTTGCTATACCAAGGATTTGAAAGCAGTAAACTTCCTTAAGACTCATTAGGTCCAAAGTAGAATTTTAAGGATGTACCTATGAAAAAGGACGCTTAGGAGAGGAGCCGAGATGAGGTGAAAGTCTCACGTCCGGTTCTGAAGACAAGCAGGTTCTAGAAAGGAATTATTATGGAAATGAGCTTGCTCAGTTTAACAGTTTAACAAAGGTGAGCTTGGTAAACCAGACATCAAAGCTAGTAAAAAGAGACGAAATAAGGACTACTCATCAGAAAAAGAACGAAAAACTACCTTGCTTATAGAGATGCTCCCACGCTTTCAATTGCCCATAGATTACGCTCTGAATTTTCTCGACTTTTCCAGACTCAGAGTGGTTATCAACAGTTGGATGAACGAAAACGATTAACTGCGACAAAAATTTCGGAGTTGCTGCTGATGTTAGACTATCCGGAATTGCCATTGCATAATAATCGAGCGGAGTTAGCTGCTAGGACTATAGTTCAACGATGCAATATTAGTTATGGGACTCAGACAACTGAAAGGACTGCATCTTGGGATACTTTTATTTCCCTAGTTCCCACTAATCGTAAACTGGGATTGAGCTTTTTTTTGGATATGTACGCGATCGCATTTCCCAGACTAGAAATGTTTCTCCCTTGGCAACTATTATTTACGTTCGCGGAGCGTGGCGTTAGCCCCATCGCTCTTCTGCTAATTCCCTTGGTTGATCTTTCCAACTCTAATAATTGCCTACCCCCATCGTATTACTCGTTTAACTATAAATAATGACTTTTCAATAAAGTTTATTCATCTGCCTCTTGAAGTCTTTGTTTCTGTGCCGCCTGAATTGCTAATAAAAGCTCCTCTTCTTGAACCTCAAAATCTTCTTCTGAAATTGTTCCCATATCAAAAGCAAGTTGAAGAGCGAGAAGTTTTTTACTAAGATTTTCTTGATCATCTACTTCTGCATCAACTTGTTCTTGCATTTTTTTCCCTAACCAAACTATTCCATCTAATGGGCCAGTAATAGGTAGAGTTAACAAACGGATAAGCATTACAATAATGTCCTTAAATTAGTTTTCTAAGCAAAACCACCGCACCGGTCACTAAATTTTAGCAACCTAAAATTAAGGGGTTAATTATAGAATTTGATTAACTGATATATATTCATAATTGTAGACTTAACTCCTAAAGTAATTATTGGATCTTAACGATTTGTTATGATATTTAGGGTTTGCTGAATAAATCTAAAAAACTTACACAGTAATAATTCTAGGTATTTTTAATCAGAAATTGTATCCAATTTTCAGCTAAAATA
Source organism: Trichodesmium sp. MAG_R04 (assembly GCA_023356515.1). Classification (GTDB taxonomy): domain Bacteria; phylum Cyanobacteriota; class Cyanobacteriia; order Cyanobacteriales; family Microcoleaceae; genus Trichodesmium. Next base: position 2,874 of record JAKQYG010000266.1, read on the forward strand.
GACCAAAAACCAGGTATCTGTAATGCACACACTATACAGAAAAGTAGGCCAACGTGACACTCCACCAGAAAATTTTGAACTCCCGTTCAATGGCCAATTATCCCCAGAAAATCCTTGGGTAGTGATGGCTAGTTTAATTCCTTGGGAGAAATATGAAGATGTATATGCAAAGTTTATTCTCTGTGGAAAGAAGAGTATAACCTGGGATAACTATAACGAATCAGGAGATTTAAAGGCTCACATTGAATAGTTTCAAAACTACACAGGTTATTACCCAGAGTCAGTTCATGCAGAGCAAATTTACCAATAAGCAAGAAAACCGAAAATTCTGGAAAGATAAAGGTATTAGAATCAATAGTTTAAGAGTCAGTTATAGAAATCTGGGAATAATAGGCTGCAACAATTAGGCCTCTCCAGAAAAAGTTCTTAAATCCTTGACCCGGCAGCAACTCTATCATCAGTAAATGGGGATACAGCGAATTCAGGGTACGGAAATCAACCATGGTTATCGAACAGAGAACTCAGTATTGTTAGTTATAACAGCTAATGGGAAAAACCTATTGTTACTCCTTAAGGAAAACAAGAGTATACTCCACATAACTAGAATCTAGAAAAATCTGTAGATTTTGTTCCAGTTCGGAGTCAACTTAAACTGAGGATCCTAAAGCTAACCTAGAATGATATCAGGGAATGAAGTAACCCCTTTATTGCTATCAATATCATTAGAGGTATCAACAGAAAATGTCGTTAAATGTGAAAACTTATGAATATGCTAACTGTAGATTTCAAGCAGATAGAGACTTGAACGCTGCTGTAAATGATCGAAAACTATGTAATAGATTGAGTTCCAAGCGATTTAAAGCTTGTGAAGAAGATGTGTTACAGACTCCGGTCAGTGGTCTTCTGTAAAACAGGAAGCTAGCTCCAAGGCTTATGCAATCATGCATAAGTAAGTTTAGTAGAACGGAAAGCTTAGCTTAAGCAATGTCAGTTGAAATATTTGAAATCTTAGGAGTTAATGTACCCAATTCAGTTCAATTAGGAACAGGTGCAGGCAAATAAATTAAAATGCCAGCAAAATAAAAAGCATTGACTTAATCAAAAAATAATGATGCAACTAGTCTTCAAATATACTTATGAGCTAGTGCAAATTTTGTAAAAGCACTGTATTTGTTTGAATAACGAGCAAGTTATATCACCTTTGGCAGCATTGTTTGTGTATAAAATTAAATTAAGCAGAACTTTGGAGTAACCTTTTTGCATAAGTGCTTTCTGCTCTCTGTTACCATCTCATAAAATGCAATTGTTTAGGCTAACATGATATCATAAAAGGTTAAAAGAAGTATTAGGTTTCAAGCAAGTAGTGTTGCAACTGTGAAAATGATTCATCTCTGAGCATACATTAATGTCCCAGGAGTTGACAGAGAAATCACAAAGCTTCTAAATCTATCTTACATAATTATGTTTGGAATTCTAAAGAAGTAAAGGAATAAAAATTAGTGAATTATTTATTATGAAATCTAGTTTCTATGTTTATGGTATACTGCTACCACCTGGTCCGCAAAATTTAAGTTTACAAGGATTGGATGGAGAAGCTGTAAACATTAAAATTGTTGATGGTTTTGTAGTGCTTTACTCCATTGCAAAACAGGAAAGCTATCTAGCAAGTCGTCGCAATTTAATTACACATGAAAAAGTGCTCGAGTTTTTTATGGAAGCAGGTTATAGGAATGTGTTGCCTATGCAATTTGGTTTAGTAGTTTCTGAGTGGGAAAAATTTTCTGAGCAGTTGACTAACCCTTTTGGAACGGCAATGAAAGAAATATTTGCTAAGTTAGAAAATAATCGAGAAGTAGGAATAAAAGTATATTGGGAGCCAGATACAGAAATTCAAAAAATGTTGGCAGAAAATCAAGAACTAAAAACTCAAAGAGATAGTTTAGTTGGTCAAAATTTAAGCATGGATCAGGTACTTCAAATTGGGCAAGCTATTGAACAAGAAATGAACAGCCGTAAACAAGGCATTATTGAAGTTTTCCAAACTACTCTAAACCAAATGGCGATTGAAGTAGTAGAAAATGAAGTCCAAACAGAAAAAATGATTTACAATGCAGCTTATCTTATACCTTGGGAAAAGGAAGTAGAATTTGGTGAAAAGGTAGAAGCTATTGATGATCAATTCCAGGGGAAATTTACCATTCGCTATAATAGTTTTACTGCTCCTTTTAATTTTGCTCAAATCGAACAACAAAATTGATTCGGCTATTTGTAAAATCAGATCAAGTAAACTTTGTATTTTTGTAGTAGCTACTATTATCAATCACCCCATATCCTATAAAAGTTTCTAGCATCCCATTTTAAAAGGGAAAAAGACAAATCAGTATTTCAAGCTTTCCTATTGCAGAGGATACTGATAACTCAAATAACTTCAAGTATAAAAAATAAAAAAATGAATAATTTTTTTGGATTAGACCTTAAAGAAATAATAGAACTAGCAAAAGAGCTAGAAGAAAAAGCCAAAACAGGGGAAATCAAAACTTCCTTTGATGTACAGTCTGGAACTATGAGTAATATGTCCAGAATGTCTAATATACCAAGAAGAAACCGAAGTCCTTATCAAACTCAAACAGGACAATCTTCACAAGAAACTAATTTTACTGTTCAATCCCCAAAAACTGATGATGCAACAGAAGACAAGACTCAACAGAAAACTTCGACCAACTCATCCCCAGAAAATAAATCGAGACCTACCTTAAAAGATATTGGGGGTATGTCCGAGATAATTCAAGAGTTAAGAGAAGTTATAGAACTTCCACTGAAACGCCCAGATCTTTTATCCAAATTAGGACTTGAGCCTTCTCGTGGAGTTTTGTTAGTGGGACCACCAGGTACAGGTAAAACTCTAACCGCTAGGGCCATAGCAGAAGAACTGAAGCTAAATTATATGGCCATCAACGGGCCAGAAGTGATGAGCAAATACTATGGGGAAGCAGAAGCAAAGTTACGGGAAATTTTTGCCAAAGCCAAAAAATCTGCTCCTTGTTTGGTCTTTATAG
>JAKQYG010000267.1 GCA_023356515.1 Trichodesmium sp. MAG_R04
TTCCCAGATGCTACTCCCCCACCATATATAAAACAAGCTTTTTCTCGTGAATTACGCCGTTTAGTAGATGCTCAAATTCCCACAGTATTATTAGTAGGAAACCACGATCAACATTCCCAAGGTCAAGGGGGTGCAAGTTTAGGTATTTATCGAACTTTAGGAATACCTGGAGTTGTGGTAGGCGATGGCTTAGAAACTCACAAAATTCAAACTCAAAATGGTTCTATTCAAATTATCACTTTACCTTGGTTAACTGCTTCTAGTTTAATGACAAAATCTGAGACCGAAGGTCAATCTATGAGTCAGGTAAATGAATCATTAATTCAAAAACTGCGGTTGATATTAGAATCAGAAATTCGGAAATTAAATCCAGAAATACCCACCGTACTTTTAGGCCATTTAATGGCAGATAGAGCAAATTTAGGAGCAGAACGTTTTTTAGCAGTTGGTAAAGGTTTTAATATTCCTGTTTCTCTATTAAACCGCCCTTATTTTGATTATGTTGCTTTAGGTCACGTTCACAAACATCAAAATTTGAATAAGTCTAATAACCCACCAATTATTTATCCGGGAAGTATTGAAAGAGTTGACTTTAGCGAGGAAAAAGAAGAGAAGGGTTTTGTTTTAGTTGAACTAGAAAAAGGTAAAGCTAAATGGGAATTTTGTGCCTTGCCTGTAAGAAATTTTAAGACGATTAAAGTTAATATTTCGGCAGCAGAAAATCCACAAACTGAGTTATTAAAAGCTATTAGTAAATATCATATAGAAAATGCTGTAGTGAGGTTAATTTATCAGTTACGTTCCGAACAGTTAGACTTGATTGATAATGGGGTTTTACATCAAGCTTTAAGTGAGGCACATACCTATACTATTCAACCAGAATTAGTCAGTCAGTTGGCAAGACCACGTTTACCAGAATTATCAACCGGTAATAGTATTGACCCTTTACAAGCTTTAAAAACTTATTTAGAAAATCGGGAAGATATTCAGGATATTCAGGAGGAAATGTTAGAAGCTGCAGATAAGTTACTACTAGGCAGAGCAGATTTATCAGAGGAAAACTCTAATAGCCAGTTAAATTTATTTACAAGTAGTGCAGCAAAATGAAAAAAATTAAATTCGAGGACAGATTTTTTCCTAATGTCTATCAATACAAATAAAAATTGTAGTTATCATAAATAATCAAATTGAAGAATTGTTTACTTTTAACTGATAAAGAATTCTCAAGAGTGGGAATCACCCTACGGCTATCTGAAGCAATAACGACTTCATAACCTTGTTCTTCCAGGGCTAGGGCTAATATATCCCCAAACAACTCTTCAGTTTCTAATAATAAAATCTTACGATTTGTTCTGACGGCATACCTAGAAAAAGTTTCCCTTAGAGCTTAAGAAAACATAAATATCGCTTTTGTATAGGTTTCATGCTGAGTTATTAATTTTGCCTTACTGATAAATTAGGCGATCGCTAATTTTGTAGCTAATTAGCTAATTAAATTAATTAATTTTTAACCATCCTACAGCCAAAAGTACTGGGTTTTTCTCCCATTGATATAACATATTTTCACTATAGGTTAATAAAGCATTAACTTTAGGTTATCAAAAAGTTAAATTTGAAAATATTATACAAACTTAATAGTGTATTACTACAAATTGTTAATTCTAGAAACCATAGATTAATCCCTGAATGTTAATTTTTATCTCAACATTGAGTAACTTAGAGTATGTTAAGTAGTCTAATACTAGTAAAATATAGTATTAAACTTTATACTAATAATCAAGATGAAAAGTATGAATAAATCAATCAAAGTCTAGATATGCTACTACATTTAAGTACCTGGCCAGAAGTCGAAGTTTATCTAAATCAATCTCAAAGTATTATTTTGCCAATTGGTTCTACTGAACAGCATGGACCTACAGGATTGATTGGTACAGATGCCATTTGTGCAGAAGTTATCTCTAAAGGAGTAGGAGAAACAGTACAAGCATTAGTAGGACCAACAATTAATGTAGGGATGGCCTTACATCATACAAGTTTCCCAGGTACAATTAGTTTGCGGCCTACTACAATAATTCAGATGGTTCGTGACTATATAGTTTGTTTAGCTAAAGCAGGATTTACCAAATTTTTCTTTATCAATGGTCATGGAGGTAATATCGCTACTCTAAAAGCAGCCTTCTCAGAAACCTATGCTCACTTAGCTGATTTAAATATTGCTAATGCAGATCAAGTTAAGTGCAAAGTCGGAAATTGGTTTATGTGTAGCTCAGTTTACAAACTAGCAAAAGAACTGTACGGCTATCAAGAAGGGTCTCATGCTACACCTAGTGAAGTAGCTTTAACCCAGTATGTTTACCCAGAAGCAATTAAACAAGCGCCGCTGTCAGAAAATGTAGCTAGTGGATATTCAATATATAGTGCCGCTGATTTTCGTCGTCGATATCCTGATGGTCGCATGGGTTCTAACCCTGCATTAGCTACACCTGAACATGGTAAACAGTTTTATGAATTAGCAGTAAAGGAATTAAGTAATTCTTACTTGGAGTTTATTAATAATAATTAGGAACTAGAAAGTGTTTAGAAGTTAGATATGTCAACTGAAATAGGATTTTTATAGTCATTTAATTTAAGAACGAAACACTTTTTCGCCTGAAATCCTTTCATAGTAAGAAACACTTGTCTCAATTCTATTGTGAAACATAATATATGTAAATATGTGAGTACTCATTGCTATGTCTCCTATGTAGCCTAAGTTAATGAAGTTGGTATAATACCAATTAGCATAAACTTTGCTACACTCTTATCTTCATATTTCTAAATATTATTTGTTGGAGCAAATACCCGATATTATTGGTAACTTTGGTTATGAAGGAAAGTTATTTTTGCCAGTTTATAAGCATAGCAGGACTTTTTAGAATTGGTATAATAGAGCGTGATGCAAACGGAGTGATAAACATAAAAAACAGGGCGGTAGGGCATTTCGTCCTTAAAGCTCGTGGAGTCCGATGGAGTAACGGGACTGTGAAGCGAGAAGCTCACACTATAGCATCAGCCTCGTGTGGGAGTATGTCACACTAAAATCTAATTCAATATTAACTATGCAATTACAAAACCTACTGTCCCGTAGTCCATTAATTATTTTAGGTGCGCTTGCTGGAGTTATGATTTCTCATCAAAGGGCGATCGCAACTAGCAAAATCGTCATAGATATAGTTGGACCAATAAAAGCATCTATAAAAGTTCAGGATTTACGACTATTTGCAGAAACGGGTAAAACTACCAAGACAATTTCTCAAGCTTTAGGCATATCAAAAGTCAATCCTAATCAAGTTCGTGGATTCATGACATTAGAAATAGAAGCAGATGTTGTGAACTTAGGCAAATTGTTGTACAGTAACATAGGACTAAATATAACTAAAGGAATCGCCGAAGTAATTCAAACTAGACATAACTATGAAAGTGACAAAGCCCTACGCTCTGCTCTTATCCTAGCAGCAGCAGATGATAACCGAATATCAGTCCTAGAAATTCTTGAAAAATATCCCACCGAAGAAATGCATATTGACGTAAGTAAGATTAACCAAATTGTTGAAAAAGTTCAAGAAACTATCGGTAATGTAGGAGAAATACTCAATTAAGTTCTTTCTGACGATGTATAACTCTGATAAAGCAAGAGTGCAAAACCTCAGGGTTTTAGGGTTCTGCTTTTAAACCTGAAGAGAGTAAGTCTTCGAAAGCAGAGTTCTCCATTACACCTCTCTAAAAATCCTAATTTTAGAACGGCGCGGTAATGGTTTGAGAACCTTTTCTGAAAATATCTATTAGAATTGTTGGAAAATATCGTGTCGTCTAGCCCATAGCAGTATCAAGAGGATGTCAAACTAAAGATATTTGAACTTTCTAGCACTTATAATGTAGCTTCACTATCCTTATCATAATTATCTGACTTGAGAGTTTCTAAATTAACTGATACAGCTTCTATATATTGACTTTCTATGAGAAATGCTCCTTTCTCAAAACGAACAGTCCAGTAGTTTCCTGGTTTGCAACTTAAAATAGTTCCTACTTCACCCAAACGTACAACATTAGGAGGACGTAATATAGGCATTGATTCAGCAGTTTTGATATATGGCGGTTGAACTATTAATCTTACTTTCTGGCCAATAAAAAATTCTGTTTCCATTAATTTACCTTTACAATATTTGCTTTGTGTTTATGTTTTATTGCTACAATGATTTTTTATCATTAATTTTAGTCAAGTTTAAAGCCAAAAGCTGCTATAAAAAGTATTAAGATGAATTATAGTGACTATAAAATTTTAGAGGGTAATGATCATGGCTACAGGTCGTCGCGTTTCCCGGATTGCTTCATTAATTAAGCAAGAAATCAGCCAGATGTTGCTCCATGGTATCAAAGATAACCGCGTAGGTATTGGTATGGTCAGCGTCACAGATGTAGATGTTTCTGGAGACTTGCAACACGCTAAGATATTTGTAAGTATCTATGGCTCTGACCACGTAAGGTCTGAAACTATGGAGGGTTTAAGATCTGCAACTGGCTACGTCCGCAGTGAGTTGGGCCATAGAATACGACTACGTAGAACTCCAGAAGTTCTTTTTATTGAAGACCGTTCTCTAGAGCGTGGGACGGAAATTATATCTCTTTTAAACAAGCTTTCCCAAAAACGACAAGAACAGGACACAGAAGATATTCCTTATCAAGAGTCTCAGGAAGACATAATAGATTGACATCCTCCCCGGCCTAAAGGCACTGGGTTTCCTACCGATCCCTAGCCCATCGGCGGGTTGACGTTTCACAGACTGCTGCTACTTTGGCAGTAGTCTGGCTGTAGACCTCAATGTCCGTTTTTTGTCTCGGTATGTCTGCCCGCGACTAATATATTTCTTGCTAGAACTCAATATCAATAAGTTTTATTAATAACTAATTTTTTATGAGAAAACTAGCTGTGATTCTTTGCAAGCGTAAAAATCAATGCCCATAGCTATAAGGCTTTTAGGGAGAGAATTTGGGGCGATAGATAAATAAAACTTATCAACTTAATGTTAAGAAATGCGGAATCTGGGGTCAAAAAAAAGTACAAAAATGTTGCAATGCATACAGAAAAAATTAATGTTCATAATTAAGTATTTTGCCTTATATTATTAACAGTGCTGTAGCACAAAAAATTATTCAAGCTAGGCCAAGAGGGTGATCATGACTTACACCACAGTTCAATATTCTTTAGACATTATCAGGGACGAAGCAATAGAACTCGTACATAAAGGAGTTCTCAGTCGTCAGCAACCTATTTATACTCTTTGCAGTTATATTCCTGTCAGGGAATGGGCCTGTGTAGAGTGTGAATTAGAAGAATGTGACTTTCTGCTCAGGGACCGAATTGGTGACCTAATAGGTAGCGAAAAATGGGACAACGACTAAAAAAAAAGCCTAACCTAGTTAAATTTATACTTTATAGCTAGGTTATAACTGATTTTAAAAGTAAATTTTAAGAAACTAAATTTTTTATGTTCCTTAGGTTTTCCTAGTTATTGCTCAGTAAATCCTAAAATCACGAAAAGCTAGGTAAGACTAGCTAACATAAGATGCTCAGCTAAGTTTGCAAATCAGCTCTTAAACACTATAGTTTATCGAGTTTTTCAATAACTTTTTATTTAACAACTGAAAGATAAAATACATTTATATAAGAATCCTATGATACATTCTTCACGGGGTGACAAGCTGTCTTTAAGTCCTACCTAGCAATGCTTTGAAGCAATATTCTTATGAAAGATACGCTTCTATATTTGGCCTTGAGATTCAGAAGGTTAACGAAGAAATAGGGCATTCAGGCGACTTGCTCACCAGCTAGTACCTTAATATTCCATCCTAAACCCCTAATTTTTTCTGAAGGTAGTTTTG
>JAKQYG010000268.1 GCA_023356515.1 Trichodesmium sp. MAG_R04
ATGATAGGTTAGTAAAGCGCCATTCCTCATCTCGCTTAGTAGGAATACTCAACTCACCCACCCATGTTGCTGCATGATCTCGCACTTGTTGTAACCAAGTTGCCATCTTTAAATCTAGAGGAAACTCCCACGGAACAGTTGAAGAAACTCCTTTACAAGATTCTTTCAGTAATTTTTCTAAATAAGATACCTCTGGTTTTACGGACACTTGCATATTTTTTATACCCCTAATTTTGCTGTTTCAATCACGTCATCGTAACCTTTTTCTTCTAGTTCTAATGCTAGTTCTTTTGTACCTGTTTTAATAATTTTACCATCTTTGGTCACATGGACAAAGTCTGGCACAATATAGTTTAATAAACGTTGATAGTGAGTAATTACTAATATAGAATTTAATTCATTTGCTAATTGATTTACTCCATTTGCTACTATTCTTAAAGCATCAATATCTAACCCTGAGTCTGTCTCATCTAAAATTGCTAATTTTGGCTCTAACAATGCCATTTGTAAGATTTCATTTCGCTTCTTTTCCCCTCCAGAAAAACCTTCATTTACGCTTCTTTCTAAAAATTCTGGTTTCATCTTGACAAGATCAAGTTTATCCTGTACTAAATCCTCAAAATCAAAAACGTCTAATTCTTCTAATCCTTGATGTTTGCATTTCGTATTATAAGCAACTCGCAAAAAATCTAAGTTGCTTACTCCAGGAATTTCTACAGGATATTGAAATGCCAAGAAAATGCCATTTAATGACCTTTCCTCTGGTTCCATCTCTAATAAATTTTTGCCTAAAAATGTAACTTCTCCACCTGTGACTTCGTAGGCAGGATGACCCGCCAATACTTTAGAAAAGGTACTTTTACCGGAACCATTCGGACCCATAATGGCATGAATTTCTCCAGCTTTTATTTCTAGATTAAAGCCTTTAAGAATCTCTTTCCCTTCTACATTTGCTGTTAAGTTTTTAACAGATAATATAACTTCGCTATTTTCTTTAATCATGTTTACCTCTGAAGAGTTCTGAATATTCTTTATTTGATAATTAACTTTTGTGGTTAAAGCATTAATACAAATTAATTTAACCTTGTTTTTCTTTCTATCTGCCCCTAAATTTCCCTCATCAAGATAAATAAATATATTTGTGTCATATCTAATTAAATATCAAAGTATTTACTAATGCCTTTAAATACTTTTAAGTAGTAGCTGGCATAAAAATTATTCCTTCAACCTACTGAACCTTCTAATTTTAAACTTAATAATTTATCAGCTTCCACAGCAAATTCCATTGGTAATTCATTAAATACATCCTTACAGAAACCACTAATAATCATAGATACTGCATCTTCAGCAGAAATACCTCTTTGACTAAAATAGAAAAGTTGGTCTTCTCCTATTTTAGAAGTAGAAGCTTCATGCTCAACTTTAGCAGTATTATTATCTACTTGAATATAGGGAAAAGTATTTGCTTGGGCGCGATCTCCTATTAACATTGAGTCACATTGAGAATAGTTACGCGCTCTCTCTGCACGAGAACCCATTTTTACCAAACCACGGTAACTATTAGCAGAGTTGCCAGCAGAAATACCTTTAGAAATAATTGTACTCCGAGTATTTCGGCCTATGTGTATCATTTTTGTACCTGTGTCTGCCTGTTGTTTATTGTTAGTTAAAGCAACAGAATAAAATTCTCCAACTGAATTATTACCCACTAAAACACAACTAGGATATTTCCAGGTAATGGCTGAACCAGTTTCTACCTGGGTCCAGGAAATTTTAGAATTTACTCCTTTGCACAAACCCCGCTTAGTGACAAAATTATAAATACCACCTTTACCATTTTCATCCCCAGCAAACCAGTTTTGCACTGTGGAATATTTAATCTCAGCGTTGTCGAGAGCAACAAGTTCAACTACAGCAGCGTGAAGCTGGTTAGTATCAAACATAGGAGCAGTACAACCTTCCAAGTATGTTACTGAGCTACCTTCCTCTGCTACAATTAAAGTCCGCTCAAACTGACCAGAATCTCCGTTATTGATCCGAAAGTAGGTAGATAAATCCATAGGACATCTTACACCTTTAGGAATAAAAACAAAAGACCCATCACTAAATACGGCAGAGTTAAGAGCAGCAAAAAAATTATCCCCCACTGGTACAACACTACCCAAATATTTTTCTACTAATTCCGGATATTCCTGTATTGCCTCAGATATAGAACAAAAAATCACTCCTTCTTGAGCTAGCTTTTCTTTAAAAGTAGTACCGACAGAAACACTATCAAATACAGCATCAACCGCAACATTACTTAAACGTTTCTGCTCTGATAGAGGGATGCCAAGTTTCTCAAAAGTCTCTAAAAGTGCTGGGTCTACCTCGTCTAGACTTTTCTTCTTGTCTTGAACTTTTGGCGCTGAATAGTAAATAATATTCTGGTAGTTTATTTTTGGATAGTCTATGTGGGCCCAAACTGGTTCTGTCATTTGTAACCACTTTTGATATGCTCTGAGACGAAAGTTAAGCATGAACTCTGGTTCATTTTTTTTAGCGGATATCAGACGAACTATGTCTTCGCTTAGTCCACGAGGAATGGTATCTGATTCAATATTAGTGACGAAACCATATTTGTAAGGTTGATTGACTAAGTTTGTTACTTTAGCAGTCATCGTACTTAATTTCCTAGTTATATTTACTTATTAGTAATTAAAGTGGCTTTAGTGGCCTTTTGGGGTTTAAACAACTTATTTGTTGCTTAAGTCTATTTTAGGCTACATTAACAATGCTAGTATTGTCAAAATCTAGTAAAAATATTTTTTATTTGTGGCCAAAAACCACAAAATAAGTTTTCCTAGCCTTTTAAGGGGATGAAAAATATTTGATTTATCTTAAGCTTCTGGCTTCAGCGGTCGTTACTAATAACTGATAACTGATAACTGATAACTGAAATAATGGAAACGACTCAACAAAGTTCAACCAAAAAAGAAATCTTACAACATTTGATGAAGGGAACTCAATCTACTGCCTTGGAATTGGCTGAGTCCCTAGAAATTAGCCCCCAAGCTATACGTCGTCATTTGAAGGATTTGCAAGGAGAAGGACTAATTACATATAAATTAGCAACAACAGGGATGGGAAGGCCACAACATATTTATGAGCTAACAACCCAAGGACGCAATTGCTTTCCCCACAGTTACGATCAGTTCGCTGTTTCTTTTCTGGATACTTTTGCAGAAACTATGGGATATGACCAACTAAGCCAAGTGCTGCACAAACAATGGCAGCGTAAGGCAATGCACTATCGCCAACTCCTGGGGACAGGTTCAGTGCAGGAGCGTATGGCCCATTTAGTAGAACTCCGCAAAGCTGAGGGTTATATGGCAGAGTGGTATCCTAATGAACAGGTCGAAACTAAAAAATCAAAATCGAAAAGTGATTCAACTTTAGAGAATGTTGAAGGTTATATATTGGTAGAACACAACTGTGCCATATCTAATGTAGCTGAATCTTTCCCTAGTATTTGTAACCTAGAGTTAGAGATGTTTGCTGCTGTATTGCCTGATTGTACTGTGGAGAGAACTCATTGGATTGTTAATGGAGAACATCGTTGTGGTTATTTGATTACTAGAAAATAAAACTTAAAAAGATATTTATAAAAGTTACATATACCAGTTGCCATTATTGTTAAGATATTCTCAAATTATCCAATACAGTCACAGCAAAAATTTCACTTCGCTTTTTGTGACCTCTAACTTATGAATTCTGCTATGAGTTCCCTGTCTCGTTGGTAAAAAAATATAAAATCAAAAGTTAAAATGCAACCATCTATAGAATTTTTAACACCAGAGGAGTCTGCTCAAGTTGATAAAGCTCTTCTAACTTCTAAAGATAAGTTTTCAACACGATTGGCCATTTATTCTTTAAGGTGTTTAAGGCAAATAGCAAGGGAAACAGGTTTAACTCTAGAAGAAATACCTGCTGAACAAGTGAAAACTTGGATAAAAAAGGACGAAGGTTTAAAGCAAAATTTAGATATAGATGCTAATTTTGAGAACTTCTTTACTCGGTTGGTGATTGCTTCCTTATCTCCTTTAAAGCAGATCGCTCAAGAATCTGTTGTGCCACTTCAGGATTTAACAGTCCAGCAGGTTGTTAAATGGTTTGAGAAAAAAGGGAAAATTGGGTAAATTAGGAAGACTAGACAAGAATTTTTGGCACGGATCTACGGATTATCTCTAGGTGGACGCTTTTTGGGTTGGTTAGTTCAGGAAAAATGGTCTATTTAAGCTCAAAGTTTGGGGAGGAAAAAAAATTTTGCTTAGGGGGTTGACATTTATAGAAAAGGTATTTATAGTAGTAAATGTAGGGAAAAGAAAAAGCCTGATGGACCTAAGAGTTTAAAGGCAAGGCATAATTAATTAATTGTTGTTAGCTTTTCCTGGTGTCTATGACCTAGTGGAACCACTCCGATCCATCCCGAACTCGGAAGTGAAACGCTGGAGTGGCGAAGATACTCGGCGGGTAGCTGCCCGGTAAAATAGCACGATGCCAGGTTAAATATAAGCAAAGGTTCTCTCAGCGATACGAGAGAACCTTTGTTTTTTGGGAAATTTAACAGGACTTTGGCCAAATCCCTCGTAAGTTTTGATATATTACTGTGGAAAAATAAGCAATGCACAAAATAATTATTGTTGTATAGGAAAAAAAATTTTATTGAATTTTCGGAAACGGGCACAACTATGAAAGGGGTCATACCTCCAAAAATAATATTAGACAATTTATTAAAAGATTGGTTGCTAGAAGATATTGGCAGAGGCGATCGCACAACTTCTGGCCTATTTACAGAATTAATGGTAATTTTAGGTGCAGGCCATTGGTTATTAAAGGAGTCAGGAGTTATTGCCGGACTACCAATTGGAGCGAGGGTATTTCAAATTCTGGATGAAAAGGTAAACTTTTTACCCACTGTTGCAGAGGGAGAATGGTGTGATCAGGGAACTATAGTGGCTAAATTAAATGGACCTTTAGATAGTTTACTGACTGGGGAAAGAGTGGCCTTAAATCTGGCAATGTTTCTGAGTGGGATAGCAACTATGACTCGTAGATATGCAGACAAAATTGCCGACCTACCAGCACAACTGGTTGATACTCGGAAAACAACACCTGGCCTGAGAATATTGGAAAAATATGCTACTCAAATTGGTGGGGCTAAAAATCATCGGATGGGTTTGGATGATGCGGTGATGATTAAAGATAATCATATTATTGCTGCCGGAGGTATTGGAAAAGCGATCGCTAAAGTCAGAGAAACAATGCCTTATCCTTTAACTATTGAAGTAGAAACAGAAACATTAGCAGAAGTAAAGACTGCTTTGGAGTATCAAGCAGATATTATTATGCTTGATAATATGTCTGTTGAAGAGATGGAGCAAGCAGTTCAAATTATTCGGCAAAATAATAGTCGGATTAAAATTGAAGCTTCGGGAAATATTACCCTGGAAACTATTAGAGATGTTGCCGAAACAGGGGTAGATTATATTTCTACAAGCGCTCCTATTACTCGGTCAACCTGGTTAGATTTAAGTATGAAAGTAGAAAAAGTTTGAGATGATAGATTCTAGTTTGAAATAAAATGTACCCAGAAACTACCATCTGGCATACAAACATTACGAATTAATGTATAAGAATAATGTAGATAAGCACCACTTAGGTCAGTCTGATATCCAGTAGCAGACCATTTCCCGTATGGGTCATGAATAAATAACCCTTCATTATCAAAACCAACACCAACAATTAGATGACCAAAGGAAGTAAAATAACTGTGTATAGCTACAGGGTTTCCTACTATTAAGGAGTCTTGAACTTCTTGAATAGTGGCATTAGTTTTAAAAGTATCTCTACATCCATAATCTCTAAC
>JAKQYG010000269.1 GCA_023356515.1 Trichodesmium sp. MAG_R04
GGCAGGTCCAGTATAGGTAGCTTATTGCGTGCAGACTATGCCAGCTCCTCACTTTAGGGATCAAAGATCTCCACTTTTAAGGTTGGGTACTCATTTATTAGGTTTGGGTTATCTATTCAGTGAAATTCGTCTTAAGGGTAACGCTTACGGTGCCGGATGTAGTTACAGTGGTTTAGGAAAAGTAGTTTCTCTGTATTCCTATCGTGACCCTCATGTTAGTCGGACTCTTGATGTATTTAATGGTTTGATAGATTATCTCAAGGATGTAGATTGGACTCAGACTGATATTGACCGGGCAATTATTGCTACAATTCAGGATGATTCTCCGGTTTTACGCCCAGAGGTGGCGACAAGTTTAGCTTTGGAACGTTATCTGATTGGGAAAACTGCTGAACTCAGGGAGGAACGTTATCAGCGAGCGCTCAAGGCTACGGTGGCAGATGTGAAACAAACTTTGCTGGATGTATTTATTGCAGGGATGGAACGTAATAATGTTTGCGTGATGTCGTCTCGCGAGAAATTAGAGGAAGCAAATCGTCATCGGGAGGCAGATCCATTGAAAATTTCTGATATTATGTAGTATTAAGCTTTTCTTGATTTATCAAGTCATATAATTCTGTGGTGGAAAACATAGATTTATTTTAATAGATTTAGGACTTACGCAACGGCAGTAATTGTAGTGATAATATCTTGAAAAAGACAAATTTATGCACCATATATAGCGGTACTGCGTAAGTCCTGAGATTGCTACTGGAGTTTAGACTAAACAAATGTTGATATCAGTCAAGGGGATAGGAGGCGTGTGAGCTGGAAACTCTCATGCACGGTTTTGAAGCAGATGTGAGGGGTAGCGATACCCCCATCGACTATGACTGGATAGGTATAAATAAATTAGGGTGAAGTAGGGGCGAACGGTTGTTCGCCACTACAGGACTCACGAGGGAAGAGCCATTAGCTTCTTCGTAGGAAGGACTATATTTGAGAAGAGCAAGAATGTCTGCGCCAGTAATTGGGACTGCTATAATATAAGTCAAATTCTGCTTATAAATATCCTATCCAATTCAAATGCTTAAAGCCATAATACAAATATAAGAGTAATGTTTTAATGATTCTTTTCAACATATACAATTACTACCTATTTATTGCCCGATTCCCTAGTTTAAAAAAAAAGTGGTAAGACTTTTTATATAGTAGTATGATATTACTCTTTAGATTAGCATTCAAACAAATTTTATTCAGACAATTCTACAAAAGTGGCATTGCTAAATCAAACAAACCTAGTAAAAAAGATGAATTATATTAGTCGCCGTCAATTTCTTTACTATACTAGCATCGCTATTGGTAATGGCATATTAACAAGTTGTACTAGTGCTAATAACTCCAATTCAGTAGCTAAAAATGACAAAAATCTTGACAAAGTTACTTATGGAACAAACTGGTATGCTCAAGCCGAACATGGAGGATTTTATCAAGCAATTACTACAGGAATTTATAAAGATTATGGTTTAGACGTCACTATTAGAATGGGAAATGCTCAAGTAAATGGAACTCAGCTATTAGTAGGAGGTGCAATAGACTTTTATATGGGGTCTAGTATAAGCGCAATTAGTTCTGTAGAAGCAGGAATTCCTACTATTACAGTTGCAGCTATTTTCCAAAAAGATCCCCAAGTATTAATTGCTCATCCAGGGGTAGGGAATGACTCTTTAGAAAAACTTAAAAGCAAGTCGATTTTAGTATCATCTTTAGCTGAAAAAGGCTATTGGCAATTTCTCAAAACTAAGTTTGGTTATACAGACGACCAGAGACGTCCTTATAACTTTAATATAGCTCCTTTTTTAGTAGATAAAAATGTAATTCAGCAAGGTTATCTGACGTCTGAACCTTTCACAATTCAGGAAAAAGGAGGCTTTGAACCTGTAGTTATGTTATTAGCAGATGCTGGCTACCAACCTTATGCTACTACCATAGAAACAACAAAAGAAATGGTAGAAAAAAATCCAGATTTAGTCCAGAGATTTGTCGATGCTTCAATTAAAGGTTGGTATAGTTATTTAGAAAATCCTGAACCAGCAAATCAATTAATTAAAAAAGATAACCCAGAAATGAAAGATAAATTATTAGCTTATAGTTTAGAAAAAATGAAAGAATATGGTATAGTTATTTCTGGAGATGCTATTACCAAAGGTGTTGGTGCTATGACAGACGAACGCTGGAAATCATTCTTTTATAGTGTAGTAGATACAGGAATAATTAAGCCAAACACTAACTATAAAGAAGCATTTACTTTACAGTTTGTCAATAAGGGTATAGAAGTATATCAGTAAGTTAGTTTTTATGAAAATAGTATAATTTAGTATAGCAATTATAAATTAGTTATGAAAATGTTTATAACAGCTAATTTTAACTTAAAACCTTTCAGTTCTTACTATAGCAATCCTATTTTACTGATGTTACAAATATTGCAACTTTTTGATAATAGATTTGAATAACATAGTTGATGGGTAATAATTTTGCAGTTTATTTCTAGTTTTTGAATTGTTACAATCTATGGGCAGATTTCTATATACTGATAAGAGGTAAATTATGTCTATTAATCTCAGTAAAGGTGAAAGAGTAAACCTTTCCAAAGAATCTCCTAATTTAACACAAGCTGGTATTGGGTTAGGATGGGATGTCAATACTACAGACACAGGTTTAGCATTTGACTTAGATGCTTCTGTATTTATGTTAGGAAGTAATGGCAAAATCCCCATAGAAAAATACTTTGTTTTCTACAATAACCTAACATCACCAGATGGTTCTGTTAAACATTCCGGAGATAGTAGAACAGGAGAAGGTTCCGGAGATGATGAACTAATACAAATAGATTTAACAAAAGTAGACCAAGCAATTCAAGAAATTGTTTTTGTCGTAACTATACATGAAGCAGATGCCAGAAGACAAAACTTTGGACAAGTCAGAAATTCTTTTATTAGAATCTATGATATTACCACAGAACAAGAAGTAGCTAAATATGAATTAGAAGAAGATTTTTCACGAGAAACTGCCCTAGAATTTGGCAGACTTTATCGCAAAGATAATGACTGGAGGTTCCAAGCTGTTGGACAAGGTTATAATTCCGGTTTACAAGGGTTTGTTGATAAGTATGCTTCTTAGCTCAAATTGTAGAGACAATGAGGTAATAGTACTGTTTTCTTAACATAAAACTTGGCAAATAGAGAAAAGTTATATTTAAGTTGTTTGAGGGAGCTTTTCCTCATAAAAGTGTATTGAATAAGTACATTTTTTTGAAGAGTTTTACTCCCCAAACTCCCCACCTTCTGTAGACTCTGCTTTTTTCAGCTTTTACTCTCCTGCTCCCTCCATACTCCTATCCTCCAAACTATTTGCTAATGCCACCCAATCCTGGACACCCAAATCTTCTGCACGACTTTGGGGGTTGACTTTTAACTTTTCTAATAACTCAGAAAGGCGATCGCGCTCAACAACTGCTTTTAGATTATTTCTCAACATTTTCCGTTTACTGGCAAAACCTAATTTAACTAACGTTTCCATTTGTTTTGGATTATTTGCCTGGGGTTCTATTAATTGGGGCCGTAGTCGTATTACTGCTGAATCTACTTTGGGTGAAGGGTAAAATGCTTTAGCAGGTACATCACAAATAAATTCACAGTTTGCTAAATATTGAATTTTCACTGACAGGGAACTATAAGCTTTTGAATCTGGTATAGCACAAATTCTATCTGCTACTTCTTTTTGTAATAATAAGACAATTAAATTATAAGTATTGGTTAAAGGTTGGGGGATTGTTCCTAATAGTTTTTCTAGAATTGGTCCAGTAATATTATAAGGTATATTAGCTACAACTTTATTAGGATTTTGGAAAGCGGGAAATTGTGCTAAATTTGTTTCTAAATCTAGGGATAAAATATCTCCTTGTAATAATAAAAAATTTTTAACTCTGCCAAATTTTTGAACTAACTTTTGACATAAATCTCTATCAATTTCTACTGCAAGAACTGAAGCTGCTAGTGGCAATAAATAATTAGTAAGGCTCCCTGTACCTGGCCCAATTTCTAGAATGCGATCTTTCTCGGACAATTCAGCAGCTTGGACAATTTTCTTGAGAGCTTTATCGCTCCTCAGCCAATGTTGGGCAAATGTTTTTCGAGGTCGAATAGTCATTTCAGTTATCAGTTATTATTTACAGCAGATTTCGGGCAAATGAGGTAAAGGGTAAATGCTGAAAATCATATATAGTGCAGGAATCCTGACCGCGTGGCCGTGCCTCATACATAACAATCAAAACGCTTTATCAGTAACTCTGCAATAGTCTGCAATAGGAAGGATATTCTCAGGACTTAGGCAGTACCACTATATATGGCTGGCACATAAATTTTTCTTTTTCAAGATATTGCCACTACAATTAGTGCCGTTGCGTAAGTCCTGATTCTCTTTTTTATACCCTTAAAAGAGTCATGCCAGACCCAAGTTTTTCAATAATCTCTTCGGAAAGTTGTTATCTGGCCAAACGTTAAACATGTGGAGGTTATTAATCCTAAAGGGATAATATTCTGTCTCATGGTAGTAGATAAACCCTCTTTAGCATTTGGAATTAAGCACTAATACTAATTCTTAAAAGTCATGCTATACTTTAAAGCTTGGAAAAATAACTTTACTTTATGAATGAACTCACTACTATATATATCATTTGACCCAACAAATAATATTTATAAATATAGAATCCAAGTGTAGCAAAGGTTGTAGAAATTAGTCGAAGACTCTTGCCACCTGTAAAAACTGGGTTTTTGCAAAAGCCCTCTTGTATTCCAAAGAATTGATATGTAATTATATAAGAAGTATAGGGACAACCTGATGGATTACAAGAACCAAAAACGAGGTGCTAGTAATCTTATCACTATAATTATCCTAAATTCTTTTATCTTTTATCTAAGATGTTGAGAATAAAACATTAGGGGGTAAAACCATCAGGTAAATATTCCATCTAGGAGTTGTCCATCAGGGATATCTACTTTTTATTTAACTATTCAGGGTGTATCTTTAACCTGCAGTTCTAAACTCGCTGTCTACAAATAAGACGGCGTTTTTTTGCATATCAATTCCTGACTTTAATACTCGAATTATCTCATATATAGCAAGCCTTTCAAGTCACTACATGATTTAAACATCGGTTTGGAAGACTATAGAGACTGAATTATAAACATGATTACAATATATCTTAAAAGTAATATCTATCTGAATATCTTAAAAGTAATATCTATCTGAAAAAAAACTAATTATAGTATTGACAATTCAATATGATAGTACGCTATATATAGCGTATCTGCGTAAGTCCTGTACATTGTTAAAGCGATCGCACCACCTATGGAAACAAAAGGGCATAGCCACTGAAGTTGTTTCTTTTATTGGACTTTTCCCAGGAAGTAATTAACGTAAAATAGTTGTCAGGTATATATTATACCCTTTTTTTTACTGTTTTTTCACTAAAGTCTCGTTAATTAAGCCATAGTCAAAACAGAATCTTGAAGAATTTTTGACAAGTCAATGATTAAAAAAAATCAGCAAGATAATCGATAGCTTTCAAAGCTAAGGAAGATACCTTCTATCTTTTGTATTCACACTACATATCAGCAAAATGTTTATACAATAAATGATGAATAAATTGATAGCGATCGCCTATTCTTTGTAACAATAACCGACTACTAACATAATTAAGAAAACGACGATAATTCCAAGGAATGTGCCCATTACTAAATAAAACAATTCGCAGCACTAACATTTTCAATCCTGGCAAACAAAACCTTCCACCAATTAATCCACCAATCAATCCACCAATCAATCCTTTTTTTAATTCCCAAAC
>JAKQYG010000027.1 GCA_023356515.1 Trichodesmium sp. MAG_R04
ATAGTTGCTACTGCTACACTACTTGCTATGATTTTAGTAACTATATTTTTTGTTCTAGCCCCTTCTTCTGACAAATATGGTCCGACTCCGTATGTAACCTCTGCATCAATATTTTCAGACTGCAAAATTTCGGATATATCTACATTCGACTCTATAAACTCAAGTATATCACTGTCTAATTCTAGGTAAATGTTTGTTGTTGTCATTTATCTATATCTCCCATCTTTAAATTGAAATTTTTTAGGCGCAAGTTTTGGTAGTAAGATTTCCTTGATAAATATATGGCCATAGTTAGTCCACCCTTAGAAATCTAATCATTCAGGTATTGTCTAGTTTAAAGCAAAACTTTGAGATATGTGCCTCAAATCAAAATTATTTTTCCATTAGACATTTAATAGCCATTAGTATTAATCATAGTCTGTAATATTTTCTCTGTCAAGATTACAGGCTATTTGCAGTTAATGTGATATGTATAATTAATTTTGCACAACTACTTAACTGCTTTTATTGAAAATTTCTTCCTTTTGGATGAATGTTTTTTTACATCTCTTAATAATGCTAGCTATTTGGTTTTATAGTCTAGCAATAATTTTATTGAAACCCCTATTTTTATTGTCTGGAATCAGTTAATAATAATGCGATTAATTATTGATATCCACTTATTTATAATAATCTTTTAATGTTCTAATTTACTTAGATTAAATCTAACTATTTGTCACAAAAATGTCAAGAGAAAATATAGGAAATATTGTAAAAATTGTGTATTAATGGTTTAATAGATACAATTGAATCTTTAAACAAAAGCCCAAAAAGGTGTTCCTTAGCACTAGAAAACGAAGATTTATTAGAAGAAATTCGTCAACTTTTATATGGAAAAGGACGTAAGACCTATCCCATACTTTTTACTGTTTCAGAACAAGTTGCTTACGTTCTCCATATTCGGCATTCTGCTCGGCAATTGCTAATATTGAATCCGGCAGTGTCGGCATAAATAAAGCATAGAAACAGGGTTTATCTGAAATGCCCTACCATACTGACATCTATCTCCCATAAACCAGGTTTCTTGTAAAACTCCGAAGCAAGCGGATCTGATATAAAACCATAATAAATCAGTTATCAGTTATCAGTTTTTAGCTTTTTCAGGAGTTTCTGGAAAGACAAGACAAGGATTTTTCAGTATACCGTGGGTCTCCACATAACTTACATCATTTTTTCTTGATAAGCAGTAGTTAACCTAGAGTTCGTTTCGTAGCTGGCAGTATCTGGGGTAATGGGTAATTCCTGGACTATTAAAGTCTTTTTAATAGGTAGGGACGTTGCATGCAACGTCCCTACATTCTACATAAAAAACAGGGAATGTATAGACGAGATAGTCAGATATATTTGTCTCTTGATTTTTCGGGCATGAGAGCGGCCCAAATACTAACTTTTTCAGCTTGAAGGAGCGAAAACCAGGTGTTTTTTTCAGAAAAAAAGACTAAGACCTTTATATCTCAATCCTTTTATATTTAATTAGCAAACCCTACTTATTTTTGCTTATGCCTAAAATCATTACCACTGTAGCGGTTGAAATGACCACAGTCCGAAAATTTTATTGCAAATATTTGTATTTCATATACTTGCAATTTGCTGTAAATAGTTTCTAACTTAAGATCCAATTCACTAAAGTCCGAACACCATAACCAGTGGCACCCGGATTATTGTAACCATTTTCTACATCTATCCAAACTGGACCAGCAACATCTAGATGTGCCCAAGGTGTATTTTTAACAAACTGCTTCAAAAATAAAGCTGCAGTAATAGCACCACCAGGGCGAGGACCTGTATTCTTCATATCAGCATGAGTAGCTTTTAACCCCTCGAAATATTTCTCCTCTAAAGGCATCCGCCAAACTTTCTCTCCAGCTTTTTTGGCTGCTGCTGTTAGTTCTGCTGCCAAATCATCATTAGAACTCCACAAACCAGCAATATCATTACCTAATGCTACAATACAAGCACCTGTAAGAGTCGCTAAATCTACAATTGCATCTACTTCTAGCTTTTCAGCAAAAACTAAGGCATCTGCCAAAGTCAAACGCCCTTCTGCATCTGTATTATTAACTTCAATAGTTTTGCCATTGGAAGCAGTCACAAAGTCCCCAGGATGTATAGCATGACCACTAACCATATTTTCAGTAACAGCACTGATAAAATGAACTTCCACATCTGGTTTTAATTGAGCGATAGCCTTAAGAGCACCAAAAGTTGTACCTGCCCCACCCATATCAATTTTCATCATTTCAATGCCACTACCAGAGGTTTTCAAATTTAACCCACCAGAGTCAAAAGTTAAACCTTTTCCTACTATTGCTAGCTTGCGACGAGGAGTACTTTCTGGTTTATAAGTGATATGAATAAACTTTGGTGGCAAGTCAGAACCTTGAGCAACCCCAAGAAAAGCTCCCATTCCTAGTTTTTCACAATCTTCTTTTTCTAAAATTTCTAGAGTTAGATCAAACTCTTTAGCTAAAGCTTCAGCAGTTTTAGCCATAGTTATTGGAGTACAGGAATTAGCGGGAGCTGCTACAAGTTCTCTGGCGAGGATAACTCCGGAGCAGATTTGTTGAGCGCTGGCGATCGCTTCATCGGAAGCAGCTAAGCCAATTAACTCCACTTTCTCTACATCTGGCCCTGGGTTTTCTAGTTCAGATTTAAAGCGATTATCTTGATAGAGGGCTAACTCAATACCTTCTGTGATAGCTATAGCTGTAGAATCAGCATCCTGACAAATTGGCAGGCTAATCCCTAAAGTTTTACATCTCTCCTTTTTTGCTAAGCGTCCACAGGTGGCTGCTGTTTGGCGCAGAGTCTCTAATTTTAACTCCTCTGACTTACCTAGGCCAACTATCATAATTTTCCGAATAGGAGTCGTTCCACCGACACGACTTGAGGCAGTGCTGTTGGCTTTACCTTTAAATTCTGTTTCTTCAATTAATTCAGATAAAGTACCAGCTAGCATTACGTCCAATTTGGCCATATCCCCGGTTAATTCTATGGCATCTTCAAATAAACCAATAATTAGGGCATCTCCGGTCCATTCTAATTTAGGTGTGTTGCTTGCTTTAATTTCCATTTTGATTTTCTTTCAAGTGTTTATCAGTAGACTATCTTAATCTGTTTTGCTAATATATCTACATTTCGGACTTTTCGAAGGAATAGCATAGCATTTATTTGCTAGCTCAAATCATTGTCTTGGATTCGTGATCGCTACTTTCAAGTAATACTAGATCCGGGTATAAAAGCCAGTTTACCCCCATCGCCAAATCCCTTTTTTAGCAACGGCTGTAACTTTAAAAAATACCCTCTCACACTGGGCAGATTCAGTATAACAAAGCTACTTATAACTTATAAAAGTAAGGGGCGCAAAGTCTTCGCCCCATTAAGTATAAATAACTGTAGTTAAAGTGTAAGAAATGACAATAAGCTTTTCAAGATAGCCTAGGAAGCAGGATCTTGATCTTGATTTATTTGCCTTTCTATAGTCTGAATAGCCGCATTAAGTCCGGCTAGTCTAGTTTCTAGGTCATCTCGTATCCACTTGAGAAATTTGAGCTTATTCTCTTGTTGGGCCTTACGAGATTCTGCTTGACAAAAGTCCCAACCACAGTAGGACTTGGTAAAGAATGGAAACATGGACAATACTCTCAACTCATCCTTACTTAATATTTTGAAACAAAATGCTCAAATTAACATCCTAAGCGGCAGACATTTATTATAACTACTTCCTTTTCCTTCCTAACTATTCTTTACTTACAGAGCTTTTCAGATTTATAAATCAGATTGTCACAACCAAAACTTTTTAAGAACCTAATATAGAAGGTTTCTACTTTGATCTACCTAACTGTCCAGAATATAAAGCGAAACTGAAAGTCCAATAAATCTATTTTATTAGACTTTTGACTCTTTCTAACTGCCACCTGTTCACTTTCTTGATTTGCTGGATCAATCGGAAACGGATAAATATTGACACTACAAGTAGTGTCTTTACGTAAGTCCTGTCTATAAGCTTACACAATTTATAATAAGCTATCGCGCCATTTTTTTTATAAAATTAGATAGTTTCATAAAAAAAAGAGATAAAACTTCTTTCAATTTCCGTATTTGAAATTATCGATGAATACCACCGCACTTATGAGAATTTTTGGAGTATAGAAACCTAAGTTATACTAACACTATTATCCTGGGTTAGTAACGATTTTAGTTGTTGCTTGAATTGATAAAAACTTTGATGGTCGATAGATATTGCAAATTTACTGTTATAATATTTATTATTGCTCTTATTTCATAAAATTAGGAATATGATTATGGTTGCTAAATCTAGTATCTATTCGTCACCTTTACAGCAAGTAATTGATCGTCATCCATTAACTATGACTCCAGATACTCCTCTATTGGATGTATTACACCTAATAAGTAAGTTACAGAATAGTTGTGCTTTACCTAATGTGAGTACACCTAAAAATAAACTCGATCAATCAATATTATTAAACGAAGAAAAAGCAACAAGTGTTTTAATTGTTGAGAATAAATCTGTTAAACAAATTCCAAAGCATAATCCACAATTGTCTTTATTAGGAATATTTACTACTACTGATATTATTAAATTAATTGCCACTGGTAAATTTAGTAGTTTAGAAAGTTTATCAAAAAATATACGTCTTGGAGAGGTAATGACATCTAATATTATAACTCTCAAAGAATCAGATCATCAGGATTTATTTACAGCTTTGTATTTGTTCCAGAAACATAAAATTAGCCATCTACCAGTATTAGATAGCAAAAAGCAAATAGTTGGTATTGTGACGCCAGAAAAAATTAGTCAAGTTCTACAACCTTCTAATATTCTTAGATTAAGACGAGTAAATGAAGTCAAAAATGATAGTGTTATAATTACAACTTCTGAAACAGCATCATTATTGGAAGTTAGTCAACTAATGTCAGAATACAAAGTAAATAGTGTGATTATTACACAGAAAAGAAAATTAAAAACACAAAGGACAGAAATTGAAGAACCAATTGGTCTAATTGATAAAGATGATATTATACAAGCCTATTTTCTGGATATGAATTTAGCCAAAATACCTGTCCAAAAAGTAATGAAAACTGAACTAAATTTTTTGCAGTTAAGAGATTCTCTATGGGATGCTCATAAAAAAATGTTGCAGGAAAAAGTACAAATCTTAATAGTATGCAGTCAAAAGGGAAAGTTACTAGGAGCAATAAATAAGACAAACTTACTACAACTTTTAGACCCCACAGAAATGTTTAGCTTAGTGAGAAAATTACGAGCTGATGTTAATCAACTACAAGCAGAAAAGTTGCAGTTATTACGGAGTCGGAATGCAGAATTAGAAACAGAAGTTCAGGCACGAACAGCAGAAATACAGGAACAGTTGGAGCGTGATCGCCTTCTAGCAAAAATTGCCCTCAGGATTCATCAATCTCTTAATTTGCAA
The DNA here is from genome assembly GCA_023356515.1 of Trichodesmium sp. MAG_R04. Lineage (GTDB taxonomy): Bacteria > Cyanobacteriota > Cyanobacteriia > Cyanobacteriales > Microcoleaceae > Trichodesmium. The sequence continues at coordinate 5,496 of JAKQYG010000027.1, forward strand.
GAAATAATCAATGCAGCAGTGACAGAAGTGCAACAATTTTTGAACGCAGATCAAGTAGTTTTATGTCAAGTAAAATCTTCAAAAGTCATGAATATAGTTGCTGAGTCAGTAAATTTTGATTGTTATTCTTGGATAAGCGATCAAACTTCATCTGAATACTTAATGTCAAATTTAAAAGTAAATAAAAATAAGATTTATGCAGTTGCTAATATCGAGCAAACAGACTTACCTACAGAACAAATTAGGAGTTTGAAAGAAAAGCAGGTAAAAGCTTTCTTGATAGTACCCATTTGTCAAGATGAGCAACTATGGGGAATTATGTGTACCCAAGAATACTCAGGTATTCGAGAGTGGCAACCATCTGAAATTGATTTATTACAACAATTAGCAACTCAGTTAGCGATCGCTATCCAACAAGCTCAACTTTATCAACAAGTACAAACTCTGAATACAGACTTAGAAAAACAAGTACAAGAGCGCACTCGAGAATTGGAACAAAAAGTCGCAGAATTAGAGCAGCTTAATATTCTCAAAGATGATTTTTTAAGCACTGTTTCCCATGAATTAAGAACACCTCTATCAAATATGAAAATGGCTATTCATATGCTGAAAGTATTTCCTGTTCCAGAAAGGGTTCAACAATATTTGAATATATTAGATACAGAGTGTAAAAGAGAAATTGAATTAATCACTGATTTATTAGATTTACAACGTCTAGAAGGGTGTACAGAATCTATTCCTTTAAATACAATATGTTTAACAACTTGGCTTCCTATTATTATAGAACCTTTTAAATCGCGGGTGAAAGAACGACAACAAATTCTCAATAGTAAATATCCTCAACAATTACCGAATATCCGTTCTAATAATAATAGTTTAGGTAGGATTTTAGCAGAACTTCTAAATAATGCTTGTAAGTACACTCACAGTGGTGGCGAAATCAAGTTTTCAATAGAATATAGCCAGAAAAAAAGTTTCTCTGAAACACCTTCTATCATAAAATTTATAGTTAGTAATCCATCAGAAATACCTGAATCCGAGTTACCTAAAATCTTCAATAAATTTTATCGAGTACCTAATGCCGATCCTTGGAAACAAGGTGGGACGGGTTTGGGTTTAGCTCTAGTGAAAAAATTAGTAGAACAGTTAAATGGTCATATAATTGTTAGTAGCAGTAATGGTTGGACAACTTTTACAGTGGAATTGCTGTGGAAATAAACCATCAGTCATACCAATTACCAGAAACTTTGCTATGTTTGAATTTTATATTTATAAATATTATTAGTTCGAGCCAATGCTTCATATTTTCTAACTTCGGTTATGAAATATGAAGCAATTTTGCCAGCTTTTAAGTATAGCAAGACTTTTGAGAAATAGTATTACGCAATCAACAAAACCTGAATATAGAACCCGAGCAATTAATTAGGGTATAATTGGGGAATTATAAAGTTAGAGAAAATGTGTCCGAATAAGGTGTATTCAGGGAAACAAATACAACAGCGGAATTTGAATTCTAGGGATTATTCATGGCCGCTATGGCCTATTTTACCTTTATATCCCTATGGACAACGGCGGACATTAAGAAAAGAAATAGTTAAAGATACAATTTGGACTTTTGACCAACTTCAGGGTATCTTTTATGTTACTGTGCCTATTAGGATGACAATAGTCAGAATGATCGGAGGCGGTTTATTTGTCTACGCTCCAATAGCACCAACGGGGGAATGTGTGGGCCTTGTTAATGAATTGGTAGAAAAATATGGAGAAGTTCGATACATTATTCTACCAACTATTTCTGGCTTAGAACATAAGGTATATGTGGGACCCTTTGCGAGAAAATTTCCCAAAGCGGAAGTTTTTGTCACCCCCAACCAATGGAGTTTTCCTCTAAATTTGCCCCTGAGTTGGTTAGGTTTGCCAGGAAACCGCACATATCTACTTCCTGTGAATAGTCAAGATACACCTTTTGCGGCAGAATTTGACTACGCGACTCTTGGGCCTCTTGATATTGGTATCAGACCTTTTGCAGAAGTAGTATTCTGGCATCGTCTATCCCAAACTTTACTGGCGGTGGACACTGTTTTATCTGTACCTGCTGAACCACCAGACATTTTGCATTTAGACCCATATCCGTTATTGTTTCATGCTAAAAATAATGTGTTTGATGTGATAGAAGATACTCCTATGAATAGATGTATAGGTTGGCAAAAAATATGTTTGTTTGGATTATATTTCCAGGTGGATGCTTTAGATGTAGTTCCTGTCGGGGAAATATTGAAGAATGTGGGAAAAGCCAGCGATCGCTCGAAGCGTGGATATTTTGGTCTCTTACCCTGGCAGTGGAAGTCTGACTGGCAGAGTTCTTTTGCACAATTACGACAGGATGGGCGGTTGTTAGTAGCGCCTATATTGCAAACTCTAATTTTGAATCGCGATCCAAAACAGGTAATGGAATGGGTTGATAAGGTGACAAAGTGGAATTTTCGGCAGATTATTCCTAGTCATTTTGATGTACTTATTCAGGCAAGTGGATATGAGTTTAGGCAAGGGTTTAGTTTTTTAGAAAAGGATAGTGGTGGATATTTACCAGAGATAGATTTAAAGTTTTTGAGACAACTAGATGATAAACTTAAAAAAATAGGAGTTTTACATTAAAATAGCAGAAGTTATATCATGTCCGTTAGCATTGTTTGTGCATAAAATTAAGTCATTCTTGGAAGAAACCTTTCTTTCTTCTACCTTCTTTCCTCTGCCTTCCTTCCACCAAAGCATAAGTATTCAGGCGGACATGATATTATTAATTTAACAATTTTTGTGAAAGTGGGGAAAATTAACATTGATAAACCTTATTCTGTAAACCTTTATTCTTTTCAAAATAAGAAGGAAAAACAAATAAAAACAGGAACTCAAGAAAATTTGTGAATCTAATAAGTTATAAATCTATGAATCAAAATATGCCAAATTAAACCAATAATAATTAATCCTAAACCTACTAACCAAATTTGCTGTTCTACCCAAAAAGCTAAAAATAAACAAAAAGCTAAACCAACCCAACCTAACCATTGAGGATACAGTCTTTCTTCTGGAGAAAGTTGGAGAGCAGCAAAATTAGTAATAGCATAATAAATTAAAACATTAAAAGCACTAAAAGACCAAGTAGTTTTTACATCCCCAATTAAAACTAAAGAAGCGATCGCTACTCCTACTACTACCACAGCTATATAGGGTGTAGTTTGCCTACTATTCAATCTAGCAAAAACTTTAGGTACATCTTGCCGCCGTCCCATCGCTAACAAAACTCTCGATAAACCCAAAATTAGATTTAGTAGCACTCCCAACATTGCTGTAATAGCACCAATAGCAATTAACTTAGGAATAACAGGAGACCCTAAAACTCCTACTTTGGCAATAACTTCTAATGGTGCAGCTAGACTTACATCTGCTTGAGATAATTTTTGAATTACTTCTTCACCAACAAATACACTAACCACAGCAGTAGATATGTATAATACACAGGTAAAAATCATAGTTATAGCGATCGCTCTAGGAATATTACGTCCTGGTTCTTTTACTTCCTCACCCAAAGTTGCAATACGACCATAACCAGTATAAGCAACAAACATTAAAGCAGTAGCTTGCAGTAAAGATGCTATGGGTTTATCCCCAGGAAAAAAAGGCATTAAATTTTCCCCTCCAGACAAGACTACTTGAGGCACTCCTGCCAAAATAAAAAGAATTAGGGAAAATAACGTAATTGAAACAATAATAATATTAGTAACATTAGAACGACGAATTCCGCTTAATACAACTATAGTTAATACAACCACAGCAGTTAAAGCAGTCAATACCAACCATGTTTCATTATTCACACCAAAAGCATTAAGCAAATAACCAGCAAAACCTAAAGCAGCAGTAGCAGCAGAAGCACTTTTAGCTAATAGAAACATCCATCCAGCAATAAAACCCAACCAATGATTTAGATATTTGTAACCATATTCATAAGTACCGCCACTTACAGGATGGTTTGCTGCTAACTGAGCACTATTAAATGCATTGCAGGTAGCAACAACAGCACCTATCACTACTGCAATAATTACCGATGGGCCAGTAATACTCGCAGCGATACCAATACTGACAAAGACTCCAGTACCAATAATTGAGCCTAAACCCATAAGGATAGAATCGAACACACCAATTTCTCGTCTTAGTTGAGGTGTAGATACCATTTAATTTTTTATTTTTAAGTACATTTTAAGGTGATTATACCGGATTTTATCATTACGAAATAGTTGCTTAAGAAATGAGAACAAAATAAAGCCGGAGACAATGAATTATGTTCAAGAGATTTCCTGAGCACAAACTACAAATTTCCGGTCTTATTGAATTTACGTTCCTAATCATCATTTTTAATAGTTGCGACACCTTTATTATCTGCAATAGTAGCATTTTGGGGTTTCTTCAGTTGGGCAAAGAATTTCTCATCCAACTCATCAACAGTATCTCCTAAAACTGGTACAGGAATTTGTTTTGTGGTTTCGCCTGGTTGAAAAGTAATAGTTCGATAACGACGTCGATAATCTGAACCTGCTTTAGCTCCATTATTTCTGGTAACAAAATCAACTTTCACTGCCTTGTCACTAGGTTCGCTCAGATTGATTGTAAACACTGGTTTCTGTACTCCATCATTACCTTCATTTACAGTAATATCATTGATAGTAATTTTTGGTTGAGTCGGTTTGTCATACAAAATCTTAATTCGTTTTTGTGCTTGAACTCCATAATAATTAGAAATAGTAATTGAACCATTTTCTTCACCTAGATCAAGAATTAAATCTTTCTTCTTTTCCATTATCTTAACTTGGGAGTTACTATATTCTGATAAGTCTAAAACATCCTTTTGATTTGTTCCCACAATCTGATCATTTCCGGTATACTCTCCTGGTGTATAACCACTAAACTTATTAGCAGCATTATTAGCATAAATCAAATCATCTCCATGAGAATTAATTAGATTTTCTATAACTGCACCATAAGCGATCGCCGTACCAGAAGCAGAAGTTGTATATTTATTGCCACTGGTATCGTGAAATGCAATGTATTCATGTTTGTTGTAAGCATCAGCAGTAGTAATTAACCCACCCTCTCTCAAATCTATGCGATAATCATAAGTAATATTTGCTAAGTCTAAATCAGGAAGTTTCGAGAGATCTATAGTATCAAAACCACCCCCATCCCAAAGTGTTAGTTTTGTTCCTTTCTCAGGACTACCTAAATATTGATTACCATCAGAAAATCCATACACACTATCAAATGAGTAGGTTGTATTTTCGGAATTAAAGTTGTTATTTTTACCATATAAATATTGTAAACTTTGAATATCATAAGTCATTGGTGTCGTAGAATATTGATTAAAACCACCCAAACCAATGTAAGTCATCATGGTATTAGTATTATTATCTTGAGCATAAGACAAGAAAGGACCTTGTTCTCCAGAACTATAATTACCAGGATGTTTTAAACCTAGAGCATGTCCTATTTCATGGGCGATGGTTATATAACCATAACTTCCAGGAACATCCTCATATTCGTGTTTATAAACAGATGATAAATGTATATCTCCAGCAGTAGGATGTTCTGTTGTACCCGGTGGTTGGTATGCATAAGCACGAGATTCACTTGATAATGGTTCGTTTGATAACATTATACGTATTTGACCGTAGTTATCTGCTGTATCTGCTACTTCTTTAAATGTGACATCTAGATATTGTTCAAAGAGATTAAAAATCTGTGTGGCATTTCTTTTGATAGGGTCAGTTACTGGTAATGGATTTTCTCTTCCATAATATGAATTAATTGCTTGATTTGAGAAAAAGCTATAAGTAATTATATTTTCTTCTCCTGTGTCCCAAAGTGTTTTAGTTAATAAACTATTGATTTTTTTATCACTAGATAATGGTGATATTTTTCGGCGAACAATAGGATTAAAAACACTATCAAAATTCCCATTACCAAGATTATCTTCTAAATTTGATTCGTTATCTTCATGGTTAGATGTTTGATGACTACCGCCACAAATATGACAATGAGAAAAGGAGAAATTGTCTAGTTGATTGACTACAAATTTACCTTGGTTTATAGAACGAATTTCATAAAATTCATCTTTTTTTTCTAGGTCTGGGTAGTCTATTCTAATTTCTCCTAGAATATTATTTTCATCTTTACTGCTAATCAAAATAACTTGACTATTTTCGACTCCTATTACTTTACCATTTCTTACCCAGTCTTGTTGATTTGGTGAAGTTTTTACTTCGCCAAGCTTGATATCTAGGTTAGTATCTGAAAATAAGTTTAGTCTGAGGGTTTTGTCCGATCTATTTGTGCCGTCTAGAAAATTAAAGTTTAATTTAACCTCTCGCTGACGAATTATAGGCGAATTTTCAAAGTTTCTTTTTACCCCTGCTTTTTGAGAAACTTCAGTAAATAGTAAAGGTGGTTCTTGAGTAATGGATTCTCCTACCAATTCTTCTCCATATTCTACTCCTGTTAGAGGGTCTTTTTCTGTTTTACTAGCAGACCTTAAAACAATAGAGTTCTGTGTGGATTCTGTAGTAAGAATTTCTGAACTTGTAAATAAAATTGTGTCTGACTCTGTTTCAGATTGATAGGCAGGAAAAGTAGCTTCTAAATCTGATTCATAATCACCAATATTGGTGATTTTTTCCCCAGCTTGTAGGATTATTTTTTCTTCCGAAATTACATAAGATTCAGTACTTTTTTCATTCCATGAATTACTAGGTATAGGATAGTGATCGCTGCTGTCAGTCAAAAGTAATTCTAACATTATTGCTTTACCTCCTTACAAAATATATAGCGAGCCTATTTAAGTTATAATATTTTTCTTGCAGTTAGGAGCTAAAAGTTATAAATCGGAAGTCATGATTTCAAAAGTTTTTAGTTGATTTTAACTGCTATACAAATTATCACAACCAATTTCGGATTGCTATACTTATTCCTTTATACTTTTGATTATTCGTTTTGTCCTCAGTATTTTCAGAAATAACTCAAATTTATTTATAAAAATTTATATTTATGATTTTGGCAAAGCTTAAATTGGAACTATGAAGTGATAGAAATAGTAGAAAAATCTTCTTTGAAGAATCTAGAAATATCGTAGTCTGTAATACTATTTCTTAAAAATCTTGCTATACTTAGAAGCTGGAAAAATTGCTTTTTTTCATAATCGAAGTTACAAAACATCAAGCATTTGCTCGCACTAATAATATTTATAAATATAAAATTTAAATATAGCAAAGTTTTTGGTAATTGGTATAACTTATCTTCTCCACAAGCTTTAAATCCCTTGGAAATCAAGTTATTTGGGGATATCTATAGGGGATATCTATATATGAGTAGAAGTGCTATTTTGTCGCTGCCACAGCAATACAGATATAACTACCGCCACTACAAGAATGGCCGACATAATACGAAAACTAGCTTGTTCTCCAAACACTAATGCTTCAACTGGCGCTATTGTAGCTGAAAAGGGGATGTCTACTGGAAGTTGGCTAGAACTTAAGCGAGAAAACAGAATACCTATCAAAGTTATACCCATTACCTGACCAAAAGCTCGTGAAAAGAACCAAAGTCCGGAAGCAACACTGACATATTGTGAAGGTACGCTGCCCATAATAGCACTTTGATTAGGGGGTTGGAACAAACCGACACCAATTCCAAAAGGCAGCACCCGCAATACATAGCCCGTAACCGTCAACTCTTCACTAAATGTGCTAATTGTCAAACAGCCTATCAATAATAATACCATTCCTATGGTACTAATGCTTCTTTCGCCAAAACGATCTCCTAGGAAGCCAGCTACAGGGCCTACAGATATTGCTAATATAGGTAGAACTGCTATCAATAATCCTAATTGTTGTTCGGAATAATGCTTAACGAGTTTCAGAAAAAAGGGCAAAATGAAAATAACACCAGTGCTAAAAGCATAGGAAATTGAACTTAGCAGTAGACTCAAGCTTAATTCCAGCGATCTAAATAAACTCAAATTAAGCAATGGTCTATCTGATTGTTTCTGAGACCACAAAAAACTAACGCAACCCATTACCGATATCCCCAATAAAACCCAAGTTATACTGCTATCTAAATCCTCTCCTTGGATCCGTGTCATTCCCAATAACAAGCAAGTTAACGTTATCCCTAAAATCAATGCTCCCGAAAAATCAAAATCCTTTCGACCCTTATTGCTACTGACCCTGGGAATCGTCAGTATCGCCAACACTATGCCAATAGCACAAATTGGCAAATTAATCAAAAAAACTGAACGCCAACCAAAATGCTCTATAAGCACTCCTCCTGCCGTCGGTCCCAATGATACCCCCGCCCAACCCGTGCTAGTAATAATCCCTAAGGCTAGTCCTCGCTTAGCATCAGGAAACACCTCAGTCGCGATCGCGGGGGAGAGTACTGCAATAAACACGGCTCCAACTCCCTGAAATATCCGTGCTGCGATTAATAAGTAAATTGTCGTGGCAGTTCCACACACCAATGAACTAGCGATAAATGCGGCCAGTCCGATAATATAGAGCCATTTCTTGCTCCAAATGTCCCCCAAGGTAGCTACGCCAAGCACTAGGACCGCCAGCATAAGGGAATAACTTAGGGGAACCCACTCAACCGTAGCAAAATCGCTATGGAAGTCCTCTACCAGTCTTGGCAAAGCTAAATTGACAATATGCACATCTAGCGAGAACACAAACGTTCCTAAACTCATGGCCAATAGTAACCACCATTGTTTAGATCTTTCTATTTCACTGTCTTGCGTACTGATCATATATTGTTATTAATTTTCACGTCTAAAGCTGCTCTTGGGTCTAGTCTTACACCAGTTAGTAAAAAAAAACCAAACCATCTAAATGTCTTAACCTATGCTTCGACTGCTATAATTTTCACTTCACACCGACAGCAAAAGGACCAAACCATTTGCGAATCTCCTCACTGGTGGCACCAAAAGGAGGTTTATCTTTTTGTTCCAGAATATGAGCAACCATTGCCGAAGTCCGTGCACAGAGGAATAGTCCCGTTCCATAGGGAGGTTTCATTCCCAGAGACAAAAATATAGCAGCGCTAATGCTATCAATGTTTGGATAAATTCCTAGTTTCTCTTTCAAAAACTCTGTCGCAATATCGTAAATTTGAATAAAGTCTGAGCCCATCTCGAGCTCTGATATAATTGACCGTAGACGAGGGTTTCTTGAATCCACCTTAAACATTGGGTGTCCAAAACCATGGATCTTCTCCTTTTTAGCCAGGTTTTCTTTCAATATATTGATCGCCAGTGCTTCTATTTCTATACTTTTCGAACATTGTTGGTGAACTGTAGTAAAGAACTTCATTGCTTTTTCGCAAGCTCCAACGTGGGAAGGACCTGCCGCCGTAAAACCTGCCGCGATCGCTTGGTGAATAGGAACTCTTGTACCGACAGCAACCCTGGGCAACATAACTGAGGGAGCAAGAAACCCCCAACCAGCGTGGAAGCTAACCATAATATCGTTGAATATTTTTCTCTCAGTTGAGTCACTAAAATTTCTGTTAGTACAAAGCGTAAATATAGATTCAATATAGTCTTTTCCCTCAGTCAAAACCCTTTTCCCATCAGTTTTTTGGTAGTCAAAACAATTTTCCTTATGTTCCTTAATCCACTGAATACTTTCGATAGCAATAACCATTAAGGAGGGAATTAGACCTAGATAATATAGTCCAATTTGACTGTCTCGATCCAAGCCTATTGCCCCCAAGTCAAACTTAGCAATCATCTGTTCAAATGATTTTGTTTTGTCAACCATTAACCCTGCAATAATTGCCTGAGAATAGGTTGCACCTGAAGCGACTACAGTTTTTATCACTTCTATGGCTGTATCCTCCTCTGTCAAAGAATAAAGCGCACTAGCAAGGTAGCGATCAAGAAGTTGTTCTTGGGATGGAGTTGCCTCTTTGCCCATCAACAAGTGATAAATAGCCCCAGTAAATTTCAAATTACCAATTAAGTCGTTAAGCTTCCTATTCCGAACGTACAGTTCCTCTGGATTTAGAGTAAGTCCGTCTATATCTGTACCGTGATATTGATATTCCATGTTAGAATACTTCATTCTAATGAGTTGCTACATTTAATTAACTTTGAATAAATCTCCCAATACATTCTCAGCATTCAGTACGGTTTGTCGCCCGCCAATGTAACGCGATGCATGATACGTTTGAACCCGTGATAGTCATTCACCGGGTTATGCTGAGTACAGTGATTATCCCAGAAGGCTAGGGAACCACACTACCAGCGAAAGCGACAGGTAAACTACGGTCTGACTTGATATTCAAAAAGATAGCCTAACAGAGGTCGACTTTCGGCCACTGCCCATCCCTGAAAGTGCTTTGTATGGTTAATGTTAACATAAAGCGCCTTCCTCCCAGTTTCTGGGTGTGTGCGGACGACCGGATGAGCGCCAACTATCACCTCCTGCTCTAGACTAGCATTGCTGATGAAGGCATGGGCTTTCGACGAGGTATTAATGCCCACGAGTCCTTCCAGGGTCTCCTTCAGACCTTCCGAGAGAGTCTCGTAAGCCATATACTGGTTGGCGAAAAGAGTGTCTCCACCGTATGGGGGAATCTCAACAGCGTAGAGGATACTTCCCATTGGCGGACGCTCTAGATAGGTGGTATCGGAATGCCACAGACCTCCGAAATTTGCCCCCTCATGCTCCAATTTGACCACTGGTGTAATCTGTGGACATTCAGGCAATCCTTCAAGCAGTGGGTATTCCATTATTTGACCAAACTGCTTGGCAAAGGCAAGCTGTTGGTGAGGGGTGAGTTCTTGATTAGTGAAAAAGATTACTAAGTGATCGAGAAAGGCAAGGCACATCTCCTCAACGACTTCAGCTTTGAGGGGTTCTGCCAGATTTACTCCTTGGATCTCAGCCCCAATTGCACCTGCAATAGGATGCACTTTAATATAGCGATAGTTAGGGTGTGCCGAGTTGTCCATTCTTTCCCCTTTTGCGTAAATTTAGCTTTTTCTGCGGAAGAATAAAACTTAAATCAGATAGGAAATAAACCTTCTCGAGAAAATGCTTATAGGGAGATTCCATAGAACCTCCCCCTAAATTAACCTTTCACCAGAAGTTTATTTAAAATTGCCAACAACTCTATTAAACATTAACAGTCGATAACTTAGGCTTAAAACTCTGCAAAATACGTTCTGCCATTTGAGAAGGAGTCAAACCCAAATCAACCTTCGACTCATCAGGTTTGGCATGATCCACCAACTTATCCGGTACACCCAAACGTAACACAGGTACAAGCACATTATTATCCATTAATGCTTCCGTAACTGCCGAACCAAAACCACCCATCAAACAACCTTCCTCCATAGTCACAACCTGTCCAATACGTTGTGCCAAAGGCAGAATTAACTCCGTATCCAAAGGCTTCACAAAACGAGCATTTACCACAGTAGCAGCAACACCATGCTCGCTGAGAATTTCTGCTGTTTGCATAGCCGAATGTACCATAGACCCATAACCCAATATCAGCACATCATCACCACTCCGCAGAATTTCACCCTTACCAATAGGAATAGCTTCCCAACCCTCTTCCATCAGAGGTACGCCATAACCATTACCACGAGGATAACGCATAGCGATCGCCCCATCCGTATATTCAATACCTGTAACAACCATCCGTTGTAACTCACCCTCATCTTTAGGCGCCATGACCACCATATTTGGGATACAACGTAAATAAGCAATATCATACATTCCCTGGTGAGTTGGACCATCTGCACCCACAATTCCAGCGCGGTCTAAACAGAAGAAAACAGGTAACTTCTGAATACAGACATCATGGATAATTTGGTCATAAGCTCGTTGCAAAAAAGTCGAGTAAATACCA
>JAKQYG010000270.1 GCA_023356515.1 Trichodesmium sp. MAG_R04
AAGTAGTCTCTGGAAACATGCCAATAGGCATTCCAGGAGGTTTCAATTTTTGGCTCTGAACACACTGACCATCACCTGAGATTAAAATAGCTGGGGGGTGACCAGCGCTTGCATAAACGAGTTGACTTTGAGAATGATTATACACTCCATACCAAATAGTAAAGTATTTGTCATTTTGATAAGTTATTTGGTAAGTATTGTTTAAAGCTCTAAGTACATCACTAGGCTTATGGTAGTCTAAGTTAGGTATAGCTTTTGACCTTAACAAATTCAAAACTGAAACTGAAGGAAGTGCAGCTTGTAAACCATGACCTGCAACATCTAATAGATATACAGCTAAGTGATTTTCATCCAACCAATAATAATCAAAGCAGTCTCCCCCTAACTTGTGAGAAGGAATAAACCGAGATTCAACTTTTATTGGTTCTGTTAAAAATTCTGGTAAAAGAGAAGATACATAGTCGGCAGCTTCAGCTAATTCTGCTTCTAGTAGTTGCTTTTGAGTTTGTAAGTCTTGAGAAAGCTGATGTAGTCGAAGTCCAGCTCTAACCCTAGCCTTCATTTCATTTATTTCCATGGGTTTAGCGATAAAGTCATCAGCACCAGCATCAAGACCTTTAACTCGATCTTGAACCGTTCCTAAAGAAGTTAACAAAATAAAGAAAGTAGTAGACAAATCAGAAATAGCTTTAACTCTACGGCATACTTCTATTCCTGTGAGTCTTGGCATTAGCCAATCACAGATAATCAAAGCAGGTTGCAGGAGTTTTGCTTGTTCAAAACCTTCTTCACCGTTACTTGCTACTGTCACCTCATAACCTTGTTTGCGCAGAACTCTTCTCAGCAATTCCTGAATGGCAATATCATCATCAATAACCAAAATTTTATATATCATGGACTGAGTTCAACAATTAACTGTTTCGGCTAAAGACGAAATAACAATGGGTAGACCACCAAGGGTTTGTAATTTTCAATTATTCACATGAATTTTATACAGATACTTCACAATGTAACTTAAAATATACCTCAAATATTATGTAATTCTTAAAGTATAGAAGTGTGGTTAATGTGAAAGGTTCTGATAAATTACCAACATTTAGCAAAGCTTATTTGCAAGTTCGTTCAGACCTCAGAGAAAATGACAAAGTTTTGTCATGGTTTGAGCAGTTACATCAAATACCAATTCCCAAAACAATTTGGTTACAGTGTGAATTGACTTTAGCTGAAGGTTTTACTAATGCAGCTCGCCATGCTCATAAATGTTTGCCTAAAGAAACACCTATAGAGATTGAAATTACAATGTATACCCACTATTTGGAAATTAGAATCTGGGATTATGGTCAGCCTTTTGATATCTCAGGATGGTTAAAAGCACAACCGGATCCAGATATGTTTGCTTCTGGTGGGCGGGGCATAAGATTAATGTATGCAATAGCAGATCATATTAGTTATACTCGTACATCTGATCATCGTAACTGTTTGTTAATTATCAAAAAATATTGGTCATATTCTCAAGAACAAAATCACTTTTCTGATTGTGATACCTAAAATCTGGAATTTATCAGGGTGAAGCTATGATATTGGTGCTAGTGGATTCAACCAAATTAGGATTTCATGTTTTAATTGATTAAAATCTCTATAAATCTCTTGTTTTAGCCATTGACCAAGGGCATCTACAGGAGTATACACTTGTCCTACAGACCAAGTTAAATCTTGGCCTAATGGTGTTAAATGGTTTCCATTTAATCTTTTAACTGTTACCATACTGGGAAAACGTAGTCTTAATAGATTTCTTAATACAATAGTCTGATCTATATTATCATCATTAAATTTAATCAATAAGTTACGCCGAATTTGATAATGCTTTTGAATTATACTATTTGTGATTTTGGGGGATGGAGTAAACTCTACTTTCACTACAGAAGATATTTGTTGGACCAGGGGAATAGCATCACTAGCTGCAAAATTATTGAAAGATATGAGAATATTACCAGCTCTTGCTATGGAAAATAAGCTACCTATAAGTAAATGTAACTTACATCCCATACTATGCCCAATTCCATAAATAGGTAATGATTTTTTACTGAGTATTCTACTGGTGTATAAGTGATTCAGACAATCCTCAAAACTGCTGAGAACATTTTCAGCTATTGCTACATGATCTAAAGTATTGATAAAAGGAGTAGCTATTACTCCATAGCCTTGATTTGCTAGAATTTCCAATAACCACCGATAAGTGATATGGGGTGCAGTTGCAACAAAAGCTCCACCCAAAAAATGTATGATTGCTTTGGGGCGAGAAGGTATTAATACCCAATTAGCATAATTTTCTTGCCATTCCATAATTTAAAACTATAAAAGTTTTTTCTTGACAATTATAATATTTAATGGTATGGTATATAGTCATATTTTGAACTAAGTTTAAGAATTATTTATTGTTTAACAATAGTACAACTTAAATTGTAATAATATAATAATATGACATACTCCTACACTAAGCTGATGGTATAGTACGGGCTTCTCGCTTCCCAGTCCCGGTATTCCGTCGGACTCAACGAACTTTAAAGACTCAATGCCCTACCGCCCTGTTTTTTATATTTATCCCTGCGTTTACATCACGGTCTATTAATATACTGTAGTTTGGTATGAGGCTTCTCGACGATTTAGCTAAAAAATCGTATTGAGGCCATTCATTATGACTCCTGACTTCTAATAAATAGCCTAGTCATTTGTAGCAAACATTTATTGCAAACGCTCCTGCATTTTTTAATTTCATCCCTACTTTTGAGAAGTAGATTTTTCAAGCCTTTTCTCACTTTTTAACCGTGGTTTCTTAGCAGTGGGTTTGATACTAGTAGCGATCGCTAACACTCCCACTACTTTAATACCTCCTTTGCGCAAAACCTCTATGGCAGAATTCACCGTTGCACCAGTTGTATAAACATCATCCACCAGTAAAACTGAAGCACGAGGACGAGAGTTACGGAAATCTTTCCTCAACAGAAAAGCGTCCTTGACTGTTTCCAACCTTTCCCCAGGAGACAAACTATATAATGGCTGAGTCTGTTTCACCCTTACCAAAGCATTTCGCCATATCTGCAAACCTGTCGCTTTACAAAAACTATTGGCCAATAACTCTGCCTGATTAAAGCCTCGTTCCCTCTGCTTTTTTTTGTGCATGGGAATGGGTATAACTACCACTTTGTCAAGGGTTACCACAGGAGAAGCTAACCACCCATCTGCTAACCAATATGCCAGAGGTCTTGCTATTTGCGGGTTATCTTTATATTTCATGGCAGCGATCGCTTGTTTGAGACTATCTTTATATTGACCCCAAATAAATACAGGTACTTCTCCAGAAAATATTTCTCCTCCACCAGGAAACTGACAATGCCAAACTTGTTTTTCGCAATATTGACAAAACTCTCTGTCTGCTGAACGCTGACAAAGAGGGCACTTAGGTTTAAGAAATATATTCAGAAATGGTTTAAGGATTTTTCTCCAGATAAATTTAATCATTGTCAAGAACCTTGAAAAGATCTAGAATTTTAATATGATTAGAACTTAAGTCAAAACCAGGTTATAAGATGAAATTTGCTGGTTTTAACAACAATAATCAGGGTAATAATCCCGGCTTCTTGATTGATTTTGATAAGTCCTGATGGTATGATAAAGGTTTTAAGACAGATGAAATATATTCTTAACAATTATTTGGTCTTAGTGGTTAGCCCTCTTACCTCTCCTTCTCCACGTGGATCTGCCGCTGCTTCTAATATCCCACTTTCATCCACTACCACTACATTTGCATTACCCCAACCACGTCGCATTATTACATTATGTCCACGCTGTTTCAACTCGTTTACAGTTTCCTCACTAAACCCCCCTGTTTCCAACATCAACTTATCTGGCAACCATTGATGATGAAAACGTGGGGCAGATACAGCTTCTGCTGCATTCATCTTATGTTCTAATACATTTAATATAATTTGCAAAACTGTCGTAATAATTGTACTTCCTCCAGGAGAACCAGTTGCCATAATTAACCGACCATTCTCTGTAACAATAGTAGGAGTCATACTAGACAAAGGAGTTTTTCTGGGAGCTATAGCATTCGCTTCACCCCCTACCAAACCATATAAATTAGGTATTCCAGGAGCAGTAGCAAAATCATCCATCTCATTATTTAACAATATTCCTGTACCAGCAGCTACTACTCCGGCGCCAAAGACACCATTAATTGTATATGTCATACTAATAACATTCCGCTCTTTGTCTACTACGGTGAGATGGGTAGTATCAGGAGATTCCCAAATATGATTCTTCAGAACTTCTGGTGATATTGGTTGTACTTCGGTGGAACGTCTGACTTTTGTGAGATTAATTTCCTTACGTCGTTGTTGAGCATAACTCAAGCTAGTCAACTTCTTCACTGGCACTTCTACAAAATCTGGATCTCCTAAATATAAGGAGCGATCAGCATAAGCAACCCGCATTGCTTCAGTGAGTAAATGAATAGTATCAGGATTTTCCCTACCCCACTGTTGCAAATTGGTTTCTCCTACAATATTTAGGATTTGCAGTAGATGTACTCCTCCAGAAGATGGTGGCGGCATAGTACAAATTTTTGCCTGTTGAAACTTGCCGCAAATAGGTTGACGCCATATTGGTGTATAGTTCTGCAAATCTTCTAAAGTAATTAGACCTCCTGCTTTGGTCATATCAGTAGCGATCGCTTGAGCAATTTTGCCTGTATAAAAGCTTTGAGGATTTTCAGCAATGGTTTCTAGAGTTTGAGCTTGATCAGTTTGAATCAGTAAATCTCCTGGTTGATATGCTTGGCTATTCTTAGTAAATATATCTCTAGCTGCTGGATTTTTGTTGATTACTTCTAAGCGTGCTTCCAGTTTACTAACGAAGTGATCGCTTACTTTAAACCCATCACGAGCATAACGAATAGCTGGTTTGAGCAATTCTGACCAAGATAACTTGCCATAGGATTTGTGAACATTATATAATCCTGCTACAGTTCCCGGCACTCCCACTGCTAAATGTCCATCTAAACTTGCTCTTTTCTCTACTTCTCCTTTTTCGTTAAGGTACATATTTTGGGTTGCTGCTTGAGGGGCTCTTTCCCGAAAGTCTAGGGCTCGAATTTTATACTGTTGAATCTCAGGATTTTCTGGAGGAGTTCCCAATAGTAAAAAACCTCCACCTCCAATACCTGCTGAAAATGGCTCTACTACTGAAATGGCAAAGGCTGTAGCTACTGCTGCATCTACTGCATTGCCTCCTTTTTCTAGCATTAACTTTCCTGCTTCACTAGCTAGGGGATGAGCTGAAACTACTATACTTTCTTTGCTCCGTTTTAATTCTGTTAGAGGTAGAGATTTTGAAGAATTGGGAGTCCAACTAAAGAGCAATAAGGAAACAGCTACAGAACTAAATATTAGTATTTGGCTTTTAGTCTGAGGGAATTGAATTTGAGGCATAATGCAACTATTGAGATTAACTATGGTTATTCTTTTTTATACCATTTCTCAACATAATTTTGTCTAAGAATTCACTTGGTATCCAACGTTGTAACCTACATTCCGCACTTCATTATGTAGCACAAAAAGATACATGAATTATCATTACTATTTTGAGCCAACAAATTAAACAAATTAATTCTATAGAACACAAAAAATCAGTGGCATGAGTATTTTTGGCAAACCAGGAATTTCTGTTGGCAGCAGAAAATACAGGAGGAACTATACTCCTGTTGATAGCATCAATTAATTTTCTTAACTATTCAAGTGGTGCGATCGCGAAGCGGACTGGAAGTCTATCGCTTATTATTAAAATCACAGATAATATTTTTGACAACTTGAGGGTA
>JAKQYG010000271.1 GCA_023356515.1 Trichodesmium sp. MAG_R04
GGTTGGTCAGAAAGACTTTATCCTTTTCTAAAAAGCTTATTACCATCTAGGAGCTATTTGGTATTTCATTAATCATTATAATGAAGCGATCGCTTCACTGTAATTTTATCACTACATATATAGGACTACCCGGGACTTCTCACAGGGGGAGTTTAAATACCTAGAAATTAGTGTTATGGCCTTTTTATTAATTTATATACAGTATTACCGAAAATTTTGGTTTAAAGCCTTGCCTATAAGCCGGCGACTTTCAATGTTATAATCAAAATTATTTTAAACCCCTGCTCTGTCTCATAAATACTGTAGAAAAGAAGATTAGGTCGAAACTCCTTCGGTTGAGAGCAGAGCTTGGGAAGCTTAATCTGAGGGCACAAATAAAGACCCACAATAATTTTGGGTAAGTCCCGGGAGGGCATTCCGAGACTTTAAATGGACGTGGAGGCCAGCTTAAGACTACCCCTTAGGTAGCAGGGGCCTGTGAGACGTCAACCCGTCGAGGAGCTAAGGCTTGGTAGAAGTTCCTGTGCCTCTAGGCCGGGGAGGATATCAAAATTATCTTATGTTAATTGATTTTTGATAATAAAGGAGTGTTGCGATGCCAGAAGCAGTAGGTGTGATAGAAGCTATTGGTTTTCCTGGAATCTTAGCTGCTGCAGATGCGATGGTTAAAGCTGCGCGGGTTACCTTAGTTTATTATGGTTTGGCCGAGAGAGGACACTTTGTAGTTGCAGTTCGGGGACCAACTTCTGAAGTTTATCCTTCAGTTCAAGCTGGCATTGGAGCCGCAGAAAAAGTCTATGGTGGGATAGTGGAAAGTCATTATATTGTTCCTAATCCCCCAGAAAATGTAGAATCTGTATTACCACTGGAATATACAGAAGTTAGCGAACAGTTTAGATGAATTTTGTCCCAAATTATATGATGGTTTGGCTGAATAATAGTTCACTTATGGCAGACATCTAAAATTTTTACAATTAATCTCGAGAATTTAATTCTTAACTAAAATTTAGGAGAAATATAATGGCGCAACAAGCTGTTGGAGCACTGGAAACTAAAGGTTTTCCAGGTATTTTAGCTGCTGCAGATGCAATGGTGAAAGCCGGTCGAGTTACTTTAGTTGGTTATATTAGGGTTGGTAGTGCGAGGTTTACTGTTCAAATTAGAGGTGATGTTTCGGAAGTAAAAACTTCTATGGATGCGGGAATTGCAGCAGTAGAAAAAGCTTACGGTGCTACCTTAGAATCTTGGGTAATTATTCCTCGTCCTCACGAAAATGTTGTGGCAGTGTTACCAATAGACTTTAATCCAGGTGTGGAAGAGTTCCGCCAGCGAGTAGAAGGGGTAACCGTACCAGGATTACCTGGTGGTAGGTGATTTTTTGATTAGATACCACATTCCGTGCCTCAATTTATAATATGAAAGTTATTATAAAATCTGTAGCTTGCTGCTGAATTGTTAACTATTATTGGCCACTATAATTTTATTTTTACTTTTGACTTACAGTGCTTTTTACTGTTATGAGGTACATCCACGCGGGTAAGATGCCCGCACTACATTAACTACCACCATTTGCCTGGAATCTGACGTATCTTTTTATACTATATTTTGTAGTATGGAATGTAGGCTATGTAAAAGATACTAATCTTATTAAAGACCGTCCACATTAATGTTCTATTGCTAATAGTTATCCTATGTATAATTTGAGTAAGTACGAACTATAGTGGTCTGTGGATGTTAAATATAAATATAAATTTCAGTCCTTAATTTCCCTATAGCTATCTGTTAAATTGTAGCTAGTAATTAGTAGGTTTAAAAGATTAAAAAAAGAAAAGTAAATATAGGAAACTCAACTGTAATTTAATTGTTATAATGATATCTTAAAACATAAATTAATAGTAAGAATGAAAAGAAAAAAAAGTGATAAAAGCTATTTAGTTGTGTCGGTGTTTTTCCGAGTAACATTGTAGCTTTGTATCTGGGAAAATAATAAATCAGCAGAGAAAAAAACTGTTAACTCCCTCGCTGCAAAAATAGTTTATTACTCAAGGTCAAAAACTGAATACAGATAGAAAATCCAGTTATAGCAAAGTTTATGGTAACTGGTATTATACCGTTTAACAAAAATCAAAATTTAAACGTCAGATTTTATAAGCTCAAAACTTTTACCCAGCAGTAATTTTATCAAATTATTTGATATTTAAAGTTTGAAAATATTTATTTGTAACATTTTTTTAAATTACTATTATATCTGAAGTTATGGACACTTGGATTATACAACTACACGATTCTATCACTGAAACTGCTTTTGTAATAATTACTGCTTTCGTACTAATCATTTTTTGCTTTTATTTAATTCCAACTGCTACAGATATTATGGTAGATTCTGCCGCAGGTTTAGCGAGTAAATATTTAGGTAAAGACAAACGTACTATAGTAATTAATTCTAGTACAAATAACCCAGAATTATTTTTCATGTTGCTATCACTAAGTATTCGACGACTAGGTGGTATAGCAACTCCTCTAGGCTCAAATTTTGCTAATATTTATCTCATGTTTATTGCAGCGCCAATAATTATTATTATTAAATGGGTATTGATTGGTAAAATATCTGATATTAAAATTTTTCTTGGAATTTTTAACAAAGAAAAAATGCTATTTTTATGGCATCTTTTCATGTCGTTATTGATGTTTGCTTTTGCCACTATAGCTTACTGGTTTATTACAGGTAAATCTGAATTTGTACCTTTACCAGAAGCAATTAGCTCTCGCACTTGGCCTTGGATATTTTTTGGCGGTCTAATTTGTTTAGTAGGTGTATTAGTTTTTTTCTTTTATGAGAAACAAATTAGGGAAAAAAGACCGGAATTATTTTTTGATATAAGTGAAGATAACTATACGGGAAGTTGGCAGCAATTTATTATTGGGACGGCTTTATTAATTTTATTATCTTATATGTTGAATACATTGTTTCTTGCTTGGATTAATATTTATGATGATTTTCTTAGTGAATTGTTTGGTGATGCAGTTTTTGCTGGACTGCATTATTTTTTGGGAAGTTTAATATCATCTCTGCCAGAAATAATTGTAGCTATAAAAAATTATGAACGTTTAAATTCACCAGATTTTAACACTGCTATGGCATCTGCAAGTCAGTCAAATATGACGAATTTGGGGATAGGATTTTTTGGTAGTGTGTTGGCAAGTTTGCTATTAGTTATGGGGATAAATTTTACTTTATAAAATTAAGCGATCGCTATTATTAGGGAACAGGAAATATAGGAAATTAGCTGTTTAAAATTTGACCACCTGCTCCTTGTGCTATATCGTCCTGGGTATTAGGCTCCAAGGCTCTCCTTGCATACATTTCCTGCTCTTCTGTAGGGGGGGTTCTATGGAACCTTTCCTGTTTCTTAGAAGCTGTTTAAAAAGGGATAAGTGAACTCCTCATAAACTAATATTCCTGATTTTTTAGCAAATATACTCAAAGAATATGACAGGATAGAAATTTAGACTTTTCATTTCAGGGGTTTTTGGCCCTAAATTCCCTTGTTTTTTTTGGAAAGTTTGCTTTGGTCAAGGCTAGAGATAGCTATATTAGAATTAGAGCTAATATTGATGAATAGTCAGAAATATCTAAAAATCTAACTTCTTGCTCTTAGCAGACTCCCTTTTTTATGGCTTACAGCGCTTTTCAAATTGATGAACTACATCGCCATAGCCAAAACCTTGTATAGACCTTGCATCCAATGTCTATATTGTGGTCTACCGATATGAAAACTGCTGTAATAATTCCTATGGGGTTTTCCATGGCATATTATACTATTTAGTGGACCCGTAAATAAAAAGTAATGAAGGAGCAATATTCCATATGTCAGACACAATTAGAATTGTTACTTATGGCGATGTAAATTCTACTAACACTAATATTGTTAAAGATAGCTCAAGAAATATTGATGGTACTATGCCTCCATTTCTGACATTTGAAGCTGAAAATTCTACTAACTCTGCTAACTCTTCCAATTCAACAGGGAGTAAAGGTATTGGAGAGTTTGAAGTAAAAGTAGAAACTCTAGAGGCTGAGATGGGTCATTTAATAGATGTTGTTCAAAAGTTATTAATAAGAGCTGAAGAAAAACCTCATAGTGAAATGGCTTTAGATGAAATTGAGCTTTCAGTAGAAATAAATGGAGAGGGAAAAATTAGTATTTTAGGCAATGGAGCTCAAGCTGGTGGCAAAGGTGCTATTAAATTGAAATTCAAAAGACAACCAAAGTAATATGGCAAAAAATTTTGCAATTACCATAGGAATAAACCAGTATGAGCATATTCCTCGCCCTCTTAATTATGCCGCAAGTGATGCTGAGAAAGTAAGAGATTTTTTACTCTCAGAAGCTAATTTTAACCGAGTATTTTATTACTCAGATTATTCTCCTAGTATTAATAATATTTCTACTCGTCCTACACGTTCTAATTTGTTAAGGTTATTAACAGTGACTTTTGAAAAAGAATTTATGGGAGCTGGGGATAATTTTTGGTTCTTTTTTAGTGGTCATGGCGCTAGAATTAAAGGAATAGATTATATAATTCCCTCTGATGCTTTTAGTGAGGATATAGAAACTAGTGCAATTTCTGTGAATTATATTATTCAAAGATTACAAAGATGTGGAGCAGATAATGTAGTTTTAATATTAGATGCTTGTAGAGAACAAGGAGATAGTATAAGCAAAAGCATTAAAGGAATGGGTGAGCAAACGGAACGAGAAGCTCGTGAAAAAGGAGTGATAACAATTTGTTCATGTAGTGCTAATGAATATTCTTGGGAATTAGAGGAGTTGCAGCAAGGGATTTTTACTTATGCATTGTTAGAGGGTTTAGGTAGTAAAGGTAGAAAAGCAACTGTAGAAAGGTTGAATGATTATCTAGAATATAGGGTTAAACAATTATCTCAACATAAAGGAAGACAGACGCCTCGTATTATGGCAGACCCTATTGAAAAGTCTCATTTAATTTTAATGCCAAAGTATGCCACAAAGACTGATGTTTTTACTCTGAAAAATGATGCATACAAAGCTCAAATGAATAGAGATTTTAAGTTGGCAGAACGATTATGGATCAGAGTTTTGGAGATAGATGTAGACTTGGATGCAGTTGAAGCTTTACAACAAATTGCTATTGAAAAATCAAGGCCTGAGTCTTTTTCTGAGTCAGAGCCGAATGCTAAACGACAAGTAAAAAGAAAGACAAAAGCACAAGTCAAAATTCCAGTTTCATCTCCACAAAAGCAAGTTTTAAAAAAAGAAGCAGAATTAGAAACAAATAAAACAAGAAGAAAAATATTGATATTAGGAGGTTTAGCGGGAAGTAGCTTTTTAGCAGTGCTAACTAAATATTTCTGGGATATGGATACATCACAAAAATATACATCTATATCTCAAGAAAATAGTTCTACTCCCCAACCAACACCATCGCCTACTCTTCCATCACAGCCAAAAATTTTAAGACCTATAGAAGAATCAGATAAAGGAGAATCATTTAATTTTAAAGTTGTAAGGGTTAATAATTCTGGAAGTATTGTTAATAGTAGCCAAGGGAGCGCTCAACAGAAAATAGAGGATTTAGGTAATGGAATTAAGTTAGAAATGGTTTATATTCCTGGAGGTACTTTTACTATGGGTTCTCCTGAAAGTGAAAAAGGTAGCGATGATGATGAACGACCTCAACATGATGTGACTGTCCCTCCCTTTTTTATGGGCAAATATCCAGTTACTCAAGGACAGTGGAGAGCGATCGCCTCCCGAACAGATTTGAAAGTAGAATTAGACCTAAAGCCAGAACCATCATATTTTAAAGAACCATACAAAGGTA